>NZ_JBHJVM010000015.1:0-25950 GCF_042264825.1 Isoptericola sp. NPDC056134 | reverse complement strand
CTCATACTAGGTTCCCCTTTTTCCCTGGGTGGAGACCCTCCCGGAAAAAGACCCGGAAGGGGGGACCCGCCCCACCCTGGTGGGGGTCCCCCCCCCGGGAGGTGGAGCGGTCAGGCCGGCGAGGGCCCGAGCGAGCGGACGAGCCGGCCCATCTCGCTGTACGCCTTGTTGCGGTGCGCGACGAGCGCCTTGACCTGCTCGGGCGTGTAGTCCTTGAGCAGGCCCTTGCCGTTCTTCACGCCGCGCCGGTCGGCGGCGACGGCGTCCTGGACGAGCGCGGGCGTGCTGAGCCGCTCGCCGAACGCCTCCTCGAACGTCCGGAAGCCGCCGGCGTACACGTCGAGGCCGGCCTGGTCGGCGATGGCGAACGGGCCGAAGAAGCCCAGGCGGAAGCCGAAGGTCGTGCGGACGATCGTGTCGATGTCCTCGGGGGACGCGATGCCCTCCTCGGCGATCGACATCGCCTCCTTGAGCAGCACGTACTGCAGGCGGTTGAGGACGAAGCCGGGCACGTCGGCGACGATCGCCGCCTCCCGGTCGGCCCTCGCGAGCAGCTCCTTGACGACGGGGACGACGGCCTCGTCGGTGCGCTCCCCCAGCACGAGCTCGACGCCGGGGATGAACGGGGCGGGGTTGGAGAAGTGCACGGTGAGGAACCGCTCCGGGTTCTTCACCGCCGTCGCGAGCACGCGGGCCGGGATGGTCGAGGTGTTCGAGCCGATGATCGCGTCCTCGCGCGCCGCGGCCGAGATGCGGCCCAGCACGTCGTGCTTGACCTCGACCGACTCGAACACGACCTCCTCGACGAAGTCGACGTCCGCGACCGCGTCCTCGATCGACGGGGCGGTGCGCAGGTTCGCACGGATCGTCGCCGTCGCGCCGGCGTCGTACAGACCGGCGTCCTCGAACTCCTGCGCCTCCGCGAGCAGGCGCGCGAAGGCGGCCTCGGTGGCGTCGGCGGAGACGTCGGCGATCGTGACGGGCAGGCCCGCGAGCGCGAGCGACTGCGCGATGCCGCCTCCCATGTAGCCGGCACCGATCACGGCGACGCTGCTGATGCTGGTGACCATCGTTGCTTCCTCTCTCGTGGTCCAGTCTGTGGCGGTCACGGCCGGGCGGCCGAATCCGCAGGTCGCGCGGCCGCGGCCTCGTCGAGCACGTCGCGCAGGGCGGCGACGTCGTGGGCGAAGCGCCCGAGGAACACGCCGTCGACGGCGCCCGCGAGGGCGGTGAGCGTGCCCGGGCCGGCGGCCCCGCCGTAGAGCACGCGGCCGTCGACGCCCAGCGCGTCGAGCCGCTCGCGCAGCGCGTGCGCGACCGTCACGACGTGCTCGGCGGGTGCCGGCCGCGGGGCGCCGATCGCCCAGACGGGCTCGTACCCCACGACCACCTCGCGCGGGGCGGGGCCCCGCAGCGCACTCTCGAGCTGCGCCGTCGCGACGTCGGCCGCCTCGGCTGGGGAGACCTGCTCGCACTCCCCCACGCACAGGAGCGGGGTGACGTCCGCCTCGGCGAGGCGCGCGACCTTGGCCCGGACGACGTCGTCGTCCTCGTGGAACGTCGCGCGTCGCTCGGCATGGCCGACGACGGCGAGCGTGCAGCCGAGCTCGGCGAGCAGGGCCGCCGTGACCTCGCCGGTCTGGGCGCCGTGCGCGGCCGGGGCCACGTCCTGCGCGCCCCAGGCGACGCCGGTCCCCCCGAGCAGCTGCGCGGCCGCGGGTAGCAGGGGGAAGGCGGGCAGCACGGCGAGGTCCACGTCGCCCGCAGGGGCGGCGTCGCGGACCGCGGCGAGCCAGCGCTCGGTGTCCGCGGCCCCGAGGTACGCCTTGAGCGAGACGGCGACGAGCGGGCGGCGCGTCATCCGCAGGACCCGGCGGGCTCGGCGACCGCCCCCGTGCCCGCGTCGGCCTCGACCTCGCCGATCGCCGCGACCTTGGGGGCCGACGCCGAGGTGGGATCGAACCGGTAGCCCAGCCACTCGCGCAGCAGGCGGCGGGCGAGCTCGATGCCCACGACGCGCTGGCCGAAGCACAGCACCTGGGCGTCGTTGGACAGCACCGCCCGCTCGACCGAGAACGAGTCGTGGGCGGTGACGGCGCGGACGCCCGGCACCTTGTTGGCGGCGATCGCGACGCCGAGCCCGGTGCCGCACACGAGGAGCGCACGGTCGGCCTTCCCCTCGGCGACGAGGCGCGCGGCCGCCGCGCCCACGTAGGGGTACGGGGTGTGCTCGTCGCCCCCGACGCCGACGTCGGTCACCGACGCCACCCGGTCGTCGGCCTCGAGGTCGGCCTTGAGCAGCTCCTTGTAGTCGAACCCGGCGTCGTCCGAACCGATCGCGAGCCGCAGCGCGGTCGTCTCGTGTGTCGTTCCCTGGGTCGTGGTCATCGTGCCGCCACCTCCACGTCGTCCGTGCTGACGCCGAGCGCGTCCCCGACCTCCGCGAGGAGGAGCGCGAGCGACGTCGCCCCCGGGTCGGCGACCCCGAGGCTCTTGTCCCCCAGCACGCGCGAGCGACCGCGGCGTGCCGTGATGTCCTTGGTGCGGTCCGCGCCGTCCCGGGCGGCGCGGACGGCGGCCCGCCAGGCGTCGGGTGCCGCCGCACCGTTCCCGTGCGCCGCGGCCAGGGCCTCGACGGCGGGGTCGAGGGCGTCGACGAGCGTCTTGTCGCCCGCCCGTGCCCCGCCCACCGCGCAGACCTCGTCGCGCGCGGCGCGCACGCCGTCGGCGACGTGGACGCCCGTCAGCGCCTCGTCGGCGGGCAGCCGGTCGGCGAGGGCGAGCAGGCCGACGCCCCACAGGGCCCCCGACGTCCCGCCCGCGCGGTCGGCCCAGCGGTCCGCGGCGCGCCGCAGGACGGACGGGGCGTCCGCACCGGCGGCGAGCGCCTCGTCGGCGGCCTCGACCGCGGCGTCGACGCCACGGCACATGCCGCGCCCGTGGTCGCCGTCGCCGGCGATCGCGTCGAGCGCGCCGAGCTCGTCCTCCGCGTCGTGCAGCACCTGCTGCGCGCGGCGCAGCGCGCGCACCACGAGGCCGGCCGCCTCGGTGCCCTCGGCCGACGCCGCGACGACGAGCGGCGGCTCCGGCTCGGTGACGACGTCGGGCGCGGCCGCGACCGGCGCCGCGCGCCAGCCCCCGTGCCGGAACGCGGGCGTCGTGGCGGGCGCGAGCCACAGCGGCTCGAGCTCGTCGTCGAGCCACGCCACGGTGAGCGAGCAGCCCGCCATGTCGAGGCTCGTGACGTACTCCCCGACGAGCGGGGCCACCAGCGTCACGCCGCGCTCCGTCAGCAGGTCGTGCACCCGGTCCCAGAGCACGAAGAGCTCCTCGTACTTGACGGTGCCGAGGCCGTTGAGGACGACGGCGGCGCGGCCGTCGGCGTCGTCGGGCCGGTCCGCGAGCACGCGGTCGACGAGCTCGGCGGCCAGGTCCGCGGCGGGCGGCACCGCCTCCTCGCCGATGCCGGGCTCACCGTGGATCCCGAGGCCCCAGCCGGCCGTCCCTTCCGGGAGGCTGAACAGCGGCGCGTCGGCACCGGGCAGCGTGCAGCCGTCGAAGGCGACGCCGAAGGAGCGGGTGCGCTCGTTGGCCAGGCCCGCGAGCCGGTCGACCTCGGCCAGGTCCGCGCCGGACTCCGCCGCCGCGCCCGCGACCTTGAAGACCACGAGGTCGCCCGCGACCCCTCGCCGCTCCGCGGCGCGGTCGGCGGGGGCGGAGGCGACGTCGTCGGTGACGAGGCGCACGGCCACGTCGACGCCCTGCGCCCGCAGCCGGCTCGCCGCGGCGCCGAAGTTGAGGACGTCCCCGGCGTAGTTGCCGAAGGACAGCCAGATGCCCGCCCCGGCGTCCGCGGCCCGGCACACGTCGAGCACCTGGCGCGTGGACGGGGAGGCGAAGACCTCGCCGCACACCGCCGCGTCGGCCACGCCCTCCCCCACGAGCCCGGCGAACGCCGGGTAGTGGCCGGAGCCGCCGCCGACGACGACGGCGACCTTGCCGGGGCGCGTGCCCTCGGCGCGCGCGACGCCGCCGGGCACGCGGCGCAGGACGCCGGGGTAGGCCTTGACGAGGCCGCTGAGCGCCTCGCGGGCGAAGTCCTCGGGACGGTTGTGGACGTACGTCATGGGGGCAGCACCTTTGCTCGTGCGGTGACGGGGGTGGGGCGGCGCGTGGCGCCGGAGGGACCTGCTCAGCGCCCCGCGGAGCGCAGGACGCCGCGGATGTACTCGCGGTTGAGCGCCGCGACGCCGAGGCTGTCCGACCCGTAGTGCTCGCAGACGAACACGCCCTCGAAGCCGAGCTCGAGCGCCTGCCGGATCATCACGCGGTAGTTGACGACGCCCTGCACCAGCGGGGTCGGGTGGGTCGCGTACGCGCCCGTCGCCAGGTCCACGTCGCGCGTGTAGTTCTTGATGTGCCAGAAGTTCGTGTGCGGCAGCACCTTCGCGAACATCGTCGGGATGTCCTCGATCTCGCGGTGCAGCCGCACGAGGTTGCCGAGGTCGGGGTTGAGGCCCACGTTGTCGCGGTCGACGTCCTCGAGGAAGCGCACGGCCAGGTCCGGCGTGCCGATGTAGGTGTCCTCGTACATCTCGAGGCTGACCTGCACCCCCACCTCGGCCGCGTGGTCGGCGAGCTCGCGGATGCGCCGCACGGCCAGGTCCCGGTTCTCGGCGTCGGCGAGGTCGTCGTGGTGCCCCTCGGCCAGCCAGAACCAGAGCGCCTTCTCCTGCGCCGGAGTGAGCGCCTGCATGAAGCCGAAGTTCACGACCTCGGCGCCGAGCGCCGGTGCGCGGTCGATGATCGTGTGCCCGAAGCGCAGGTAGTCCTCCCCCCGGGCGGCGTCGACGACGCTGCGGCGTGTCGTCGACACGGACGGGACGGCGAGGCCGACCTCCTTGAGCACGACGAGCAGCTCGGCGAACCGGGCGTCGGTCATCTCCCCGATCGACAGCCACGCGTCGGTGGGGTCGACGTCCGCGAACCCCAGGTCGGCGACCTGCTGGAGCTGCCCGCGCCAGGACTCGGCGGGGGCGTCGACGTTGGGGGTGCCGTCGGCCGCGGTGGAGCCGAAGGACAGCATGTTGGCGGCGATGGGCCAGGTGTCCGCAGTGCGCAAGGAGATCTCCGTCGATCATGGAATCGTGTTTCCTATAGGAAACACGGAAGGACTTCGGAGTGTCAACCGGCTCGGTCTTCACCCGCCGCGCGCCGAGCCGGCCCGGGCTCCTGCTTGACGGGCAGCAGCAGCAGCGCCTAACTTGATGGAAAGCGCATTCCGCCATCGCGTCGCAGCCACCGCCGAGACGCACCGACGAAGGAGTCCCGAGTGAGCACCACACCCACGCGCACGCTGCGCATCGCGATGAACGGCGTCACGGGCCGCATGGGCTACCGCCAGCACCTCGTGCGCTCGATCCTGCCGATCCGCGATCAGGGCGGCGTCGAGCTGCCCGACGGCTCACGCGTGCAGGTGGAGCCCGTCCTCGTGGGCCGCAACGAGTCCAAGCTCGCCGAGCTGGCCGCGCAGCACGGGGTCACGGAGTACACGACCGACCTCGACGGGATCGTCGCCGACCCGGCCACGGACATCGTGTTCGACGCCTCGATGACGTCGCTGCGCGCCAAGACCCTCACCAAGGCGATGCAGGCCGGCAAGCACGTGTACACGGAGAAGCCGACCGCCGAGACGCTGGTCGAGGCCGTCGAGCTCGCCCGCCTGCGCGAGGAGACCGGCGTCACCGCCGGCGTCGTGCACGACAAGCTGTACCTGCCGGGCCTGGTCAAGCTGCGCCGTCTCGTGGACGAGGGCTTCTTCGGCCGCATCCTGTCGCTGCGCGGCGAGTTCGGCTACTGGGTGTTCGAGGGCGAGCACCAGGCCGCCCAGCGCCCGTCGTGGAACTACCGCAAGGAGGACGGCGGCGGCATGACCACGGACATGTTCTGCCACTGGAACTACGTCCTCGAGGGCATCCTCGGCGCGGTCAAGACCGTCAACGCGCAGACCACCACCCACATCCCCACCCGCTGGGACGAGCAGGGCAAGGAGTACGCCGCCACGGCCGACGACGCCGCGTACGGCATCTTCGAGATCGAGACGCCGGGCGGCGACCCGGTCGTGGCGCAGATCAACTCCTCCTGGGCGGTGCGCGTGTACCGCGACGAGCTCGTGGAGTTCCAGATCGACGGCACCCACGGCTCCGCCGTGGCGGGCCTGCGCAAGTGCGTCGCGCAGCAGCGCGCCCACACCCCCAAGCCCGTGTGGAACCCGGACCTGCCCGTCACGGAGCCCTTCCGCGACCAGTGGCTCGAGGTGCCCGCGAACGCCGACCTCGACAACGGCTTCAAGCTGCAGTGGGAGGAGTTCCTGCGCGACGTCGTCGCCGGCCGGCCGCACCGCTTCGACCTGCTGTCCGCCGCGCGCGGCGTGCAGCTCGCCGAGCTGGGGCTGCGGTCGTCGGCCGAGGGCCGCCGCCTCGACGTCCCGGAGATCACGCTGTGACGACGCAGACGCTCAACCCCGCGCTCGCCCCCGAGCTGGCGCCCAGCGGCGTCACCGTGCGCCTCCCGCGGTTCGACGCCGCGGGACGCGCCACCGGCACCGAGGTGCGCGAGCTCAACGCGCCGGGCCCGTGGCACGCCCCGGCCTCGCCGATCACGTCGCGCGTCGCGTTCGCGGCCGCGCACGTCGTGCCGCAGGTCGGCGCGGAGAACGTGCCGGGCGCGCCCGCCGTCGTCGACTGGGACGCGACGCTCGCCTACCGGCACGAGATCTGGCGGTTCGGGCTCGGCGTCGCCGACGCCATGGACACCGCCCAGCGCGGGATGGGTCTGGACTGGGCCGCGACGCAGGAGCTGGTGCGCCGGTCGTCGGCCGAGGCCGCGTCCGTCGGCGCGCGCATCGCGTGCGGCGCGGGCACCGACCAGCTCGACCCCGCGTCGGTCGAGCCCGGCGAGGCGGGCCTCGCCGCGGTGATCGACGCCTACCGCGAGCAGGTGCACGTGGTGCAGGACGCCGGGGCGCAGGTCATCGTCATGGCCTCGCGCGCGCTGGCGAAGGTCGCCCGCTCCCCCGAGGACTACGCCCGCGTCTACGACGCCGTGCTGGCCGAGGCCGACAAGCCCGTCGTCCTGCACTGGCTGGGCACGATGTTCGACCCGGCCCTGGCGGGCTACTGGGGGTCCGACGACGTCACGTCCGCGACCGCCACGTTCCTCGACCTCGTCAAGGCCCACCAGGACCGGGTCGACGGCGTCAAGGTGTCGCTGCTCGACGCACAGCACGAGATCGGCCTGCGCCGGGCGCTGGCCGGTCTCGACGGCTCCCCCGTGCGGCTGTACACCGGCGACGACTTCAACTACCCCGAGCTGATCGCCGGCGACGAGCAGGGGCACTCCGACGCCCTGCTCGGCATCTTCGCCGCGATCTACCCGGCCGCGTCCACGGCCCTCCAGGCGTTCGACGCGGGAGAGGGCGCGCGCGGTCACGCGATCCTCGCCTCGACCGAGAAGCTGGGCCGGCACATCTTCGCGGCGCCGACCTACTACTACAAGACGGGCGTGGCGTTCCTGTCGTGGCTGAACGGCTTCCAGTCCGGCTTCCAGCTCGTGGGCGGGCTGCAGTCGGGCCGCTCGCTGGCGCACCTCGTGGAGCTGGCCCGTCTCGCCGACGGCTGCGGCATGCTGCTCGACCCAGCGCTGGCCGCACGCCGTCTGGACGCCCTGCTGGTGACGAACGGGGTGACCGCATGAGCCTGTCGGGCACGGAGCCCACCGGGGTACGCCACGCGTCCGACACCGACCTGAGCCGCTGCTCCCTCAACACCGCGACGGTCAAGCACGCCACGCTCGCGGAAGCCGTCGACGCCGCGGCCGCGGCCGGGCTCGGCGCCGTCGGCCTGTGGCGCCACCAGGTGCAGGAGCACGGCGCGGAGAAGGCGGCGCGCATCGTGTCGGACGCCGGCCTGCGCGTCTCGTCCCTGTGCCGCGGCGGGTTCCTCACGGCAGCGGACGCGGCGGGCATCGCCGCCGCGCTCGACGACAACAAGCGCGCCATCGAGGAGACGGCGGGCGTCGGCACCCGCGAGCTGGTGTTCGTCGTCGGCGGCCTGCCCGCCCTCAGCGAGCCCGGTCGGGGCCCGCGGCCCGACGCAGGGCCGGGCGACCGCGACGTCGTCGCCGCCCGCGCCCGCGTGGCCGACCGGATCGCCGAGCTCGCGCCGTTCGCGGCCGAGCACGACGTGCGGATCGTGCTCGAGGCGCTGCACCCGATGTTCGCCGCCGACCGCGCGGTGATCTCCACCCTGGGGCAGGCGCTCGACCTCGCGGCGCCGTTCGCACCGGAGACCGTGGGCGTCGTCGTCGACACGTACCACGTGTGGTGGGACCCGCAGCTGCGCGAGTCGATCGCGCGGGCCGGGGCGGAGGGGCGGATCGCGGGCTACCAGGTCTGCGACTGGAACCTGCCGCTCGCCGCCGACCCGCTCAACTCGCGCGGCCACGTGGGCGACGGGTACGTCGACTTCCCGACGATCTCGCGCTGGGTCGCCGAGGCGGGCTACGCCGGGGACGTCGAGACCGAGATCTTCAACGAGGAGATCTGGGCCGACGACCCCCGCGACACCGCCCGCACGGTCGGCGAGCGGTACGCGCGGCACGTGCTGCCGCACCTGTAGGGCCGACCGCCCTCCAGCACACCGGGCCTTGACACCCCGGTGCGGGTCTGTCGCCGACGCCGGCCCGCCGCACGACGCCCCGTCGCCTCCCCGGGCGGCGGGGCGTCGTCGTGCGCGGGCCCGTGTCGCGCACCGGTCCCGCACCGGTCCCGTACTGATCAGGAACGGAGAAGCAGGGCGGCGAGGTGTCTCCCTAGCCTGGTCCTCAGCGGCGCACGACGGCGCCGCCCCACCGACCGGGAGGAACGTCATGGCCACGTCCGAGGGGCTGAGCGCCGACGAGCGCGCGGCAGTGAAGCAGCGTGCCAAGGAGCTGCGCGAGCAGGAGAAGGCCGGCAAGAACCGTGCCGCGGGCGAGCAGGCGGTGCGCGAGGCGATCGAGCCGCTCGAGGGCACCGACCGGGACATCGCCGAGGGGCTGTACCGGGTCGCCACCGAGGTCGCGCCCCACCTCGTGCCCAAGACGTACTACGGCATGCCCGGCTTCGCGGACGCCGCCGGCAAGATGGTCGTCTTCGTGCAGCCCGCCGCGAAGTTCAAGACCCGCTACGCGACCGTCGGCTTCGACCCCGCGGCGCAGCTCGACGACGGCGACTTCTGGCCGACCGCCTTCGCGGTGCTGGCCTGGACCCCCGCGTTCGAGGAGAAGCTCACCGCCCTGGTGCGCAGCGCGGCGGGCTGACGGGGGCGGGTCGTCGTCGGACCCCGGCGACCACTACCTTGCGACGCAAGAGAGTGCTACCTTGTGTCGCATGGTACCGAGCTCCGACGTGGTCCTCACCCAGCTCCGCAAAGGGGTCGTGGAGTACTGCGTCCTGGCCTGCCTGCGATCGGGGCCGGCCTACGGCCTCGAGCTCGCCGAGCGCCTCGGCGCCACGAGCACCCTGCTGACCAGCGAGGGCACGCTGTACCCGCTGCTCTCGCGGCTGCGCCAGCAGGGCTGGGTCACGACGACGCAGGTCGCGTCCCCGATGGGCCCGCCGCGCCGGTACTACGAGCTCACGACCGAGGGGCGGGCGGCGCTCGAGACCTTCACCGCCACCTGGTCCCGGTTCACCGCCGACGTCCGCACGACCCTGGAGCCCTGATGACCGCAGCACCCGCATTCCCCCCGCTCGTCGAGGCGTACCTCGCCGACCTCGAGCACGCGCTGGCGGCGAGCGAGCCGCGCGAGCGCGCCGAGACCCTCGCCGCGGTGCGCGAGCACGCGGCGGAGTCGCTCGCGCTGCACGGGTCGGACGATGCCGGCGCCCGGCGCGTGCTGGACGAGCTGGGCCCGGTGGACGCCATCGCCGCCGCGTCGACCCCGGCCGCGCCCGCGGCCGCCGGCGCGCCGGCGGCCCCCGCCGCCACGCCCGCCGCGGACGTCTGGCTGGTCGTCCTCGCCGTCGCGTCCCTGGCGCTCTTCGTGGTCCCGCTCGTGGCCGCCGCCGCCGTGATCTGGGCGGTCGTCCGGCTCCGCGCCGGCGTCGGCAACCGCCGCGTGCAGACGCTGGCGCTCGCCGTCGGGACGGTCTCGTTCGTCGGCGCCGCGGCCCTCTACGTGTCGCACGTGCTGGCCGGCTGAGGGGCCGCCGCCGCACCGTTTCGACGCGACCGGGCGTTCCCTCCGGCGGAAACCGGTTGCTAGGCTGGGCACCGCACGGCGGGAACCGGTTTCTCACGGTTTCTCGCCGACTGTCCCAGCGACGTGACGGAAGGCGACCATGACCCACTACAGCAACCCGGTCCTCGACGCGGACTGGCCGGACCCCGACGCGGTGCGCGTCGGGGACGACTACTGGCTGATCGCGTCCAGCTTCAACCGCGCCCCCGGGCTGCCCGTGCTGCACTCGCGCGACCTCGTGTCCTGGGAGCACGTGGCGAACGCGCTGCCCGCCGTGCCGCCCGCGGGTCACTACGCGCTCCCCCGCCACGGCTCGGGGGTGTGGGCGCCCAGCCTGCGCCACCACGACGGCCTGTTCTGGATCGTCTACCCCGACCCGGACCACGGGATCTTCGTCCTCACGGCCGCCGACCCGCGCGGCCCGTGGTCGGAGCCCTGGTGCCTGGTGCCGGGCCAGGGCCTCATCGATCCCTGCCCGCTGTGGGACGACGACGGCCGCGCCTATCTCGTGCACGGCTGGGCCAAGAGCCGAGCCGGTGTGAAGAACCGCCTCACGGTGGTCGAGGTGGACCCGGGCCTGCGCCGCGTCGTCGGGCCGGCGCGCACCGTGGTCGACGGCGACGAGCTGCCGGGCTTCCGCACGCTCGAGGGTCCCAAGCTGTACCACCGCGACGGCTGGTACTGGATCTTCGCCCCCGCGGGCGGCGTCGCGACCGGCTGGCAGACGGCGTTCCGCGCGCGGTCGGTGTGGGGCCCGTACGAGCACCGCGTGGTGCTGGCGCAGGGCGACACCCCGGTCAACGGCCCGCACCAGGGCGCCTGGGTGGACACGCCGGACGGCGCCGACTGGTTCCTGCACTTCCAGGACCGCGGCGTCTTCGGCCGTGTGGTGCACCTGCAGCCGATGCGGTGGGACGACGACGGCTGGCCGGTCATGGGCGAGAAGGGCTCCCCGGTGCTCACGCACCCGACGCCGGTGCCGGGCGCCGAGCCCGGAGAGCCGGTGCGCAGCGACGACTTCGCCTCCCCGGGCCTCGCACCGCGCTGGCACTGGCAGGCGAACCCCGCCGAGGGCTGGGCCGTGGCCGACGGCGGCGGCGCGCTGCGCCTGCCCGCGCAGCCCTCGCCCCGGGGCAACCTCCGCGACCAGGGCGCCGTCCTGAGCCAGCAGCTGCCGGGGCAGCCGAGCACGTGGGAGACCCGGGTCGGGCTCGTGGGCGACGCGCCCGGCACCCGGGCGGGCGTCGTCGTCCTCGGCCGCGAGTACGCCTGGGCCGGGCTGGTGCGCACGCCCGGCGGCGTCGAGGTGACGGTGCGGCGCGGCGGCACCTACGGAGACGAGGAGATCCTCGCGCAGGAGCCCGTGGCCGCGGGCGCGACGGGCGTCGTCCTGCGCACCGCCGTCGACGCCGAGGGCCGCGTCACCTGGGCCTGGCGCGACGACGCCCCGCCCGGGGACGACGACGCGGAGTGGCACGAGGCCGCGCCCCCGTGGCAGGCCGTCGTCGGGCACTGGATCGGTGCGGAGGTCGGCCTGTTCGCGAGCGCCCCGCTCGGGGCGGACCTGCGGCCGGGCGACGGCGGCACCTTCGGCCCGGTGCGCGTCACCGTGGCCGGGAAGGACGCCTGATGGCCCGCTCGGGCGGCCCGACGATCGACGAGGTGGCGGCCGCCGCAGGCGTGTCGCGGGCCACCGTCTCGCGGGTGATGAACGGCCGGGCCAGCGTCGCCCGGGACATCGCCGAGCGGGTGCGCGTCGCCGCGAAGGACCTGCGCTACCAGCCCAGCCGGGTGGCGCGCAGCCTGTCCCTGGGTCGCACCAACTCCGTGGCGCTGGTCGTGCCGGACCTCGCCAACCCGATGTTCCAGCAGATCCTGCGCGGCACGATGGCGGCGGCCGCGCCGCACGACTACCGCGTCCTGGTGGCCGACACCGCCGAGAACACGGCCGACGAGGCCGAGGTCGCGCTCGAGGCGCGGCAGCGGTGCGACGCGCTGGTGCTCGCCGCGCCGCGCACGTCCGAGGACGCGCTGCTCGAGCTGCTCCCGCGCCTGGAGCCGGTCGTCGTGGTCAACCGGCACGTGCCCGGCCTCACCGTGCCGAGCGTGCGCGTGGACTACGCGGCCGGCGTGCGCAGCATGGTGGACCACCTGGTTGCGCTCGGGCACCGCGAGCTCGCGTACGTCGCCGGCCCGCGCTCGAGCGCGTCGAACGGGCTGCGCGCCCGCGCCCTCGACGACGCCCGCGAGCGGCACCCGGGGCTGCGCGTCACGACCGTGCCGTGCGGCCCCACCGTGGACGCCGGGTACCGCGCGGCGGACGCGGTGCTGGCCACCGGGGCGACGGGCGTCGTCGCGTTCAACGACCTGGTCGCGTTCGGCCTCCTCGCGCGGCTCAACGAGGCCGGCGTGGCGGTGCCGGGAGACATCTCCATCGGCGGCTTCGACGACATCGAGCTCGCCCGCTACGCGACGCCGTCGCTGACCACGGCCGCCGTGCCGCAGGCCGACCTCGGCCGTCGCGCCTGGGAGCTGCTGCACGCCCGCGTGCTCGGCACCGAACGCACGCGGCTCGGCGCGGAGGGCATCGCCGTGCACGTGACCCCGGGGCTGGTGGTGCGGGGCAGCACCGGGCCGGTACCGCCCGCGCGCCGGCTCGGGGTGACGTCGGCGGACCTCGCGGGGCGCGCGCACGCCCGCGACCACACCGTCCGGGCGCGGTGGCGGCCCGTCGACGACGACTGGGTGCTCGGCGTCGGCGACGACCGCCCCCTCAGCCGCTACTCGCGAGGCGAGGGGATGCCCGGGGTGCACAGCCCGCGGCCGTTCCTGCACCCGGTGCACTCGGCGCAGGGCGTCGCGATGACGACGAAGAGCCCGCTGGACCACCGCCACCACTACGGCGTCTCGATGGCGGTGGCCGACGTGGACGGCACCAGCCACTGGGGCGGGCGCACGTACGTGCGCGACCAGGGGCCGACGCTGCTCGCGAACCACGGCCGCCAGGAGGCCGGGCGTACGGAGGTGACGGACGACGGCGCCACCCTGACCCAGCAGGTGCGCTGGCTGGACGAGCGTGGCGGCGTGCAGCTGACCGAGGAGCGGCGGCTCACCGCCGTCGTGCTGCCGGAGGTCGACGCCTGGGCGCTCGGCTGGCACGGCAGCCTGCTCGCCGGCGACGCCGACCTCGAGATCGGCAGCCCGGCGACCAACGGCCGGCCCGGCGCCGGGTACGGCGGCTGGTTCTGGCGGCTCCCGTCCGGCGACGAGGCCTTCGCGCTGAGTCCCGACCGCGGCGGCGACGTGCACGGCTCGCGCAGCCCGTGGGTGGCCGTCGTGCGGCGCACCGGGCCGGCCTGGACCACCCTCGTGCTGGCCCAGGCCTCCGGGGAGCCCGACCCGTGGTTCGCCCGCGTCGGCGACTACGTCGGGCTGGGCCCGGCGCTCGCCTGGGACACGGTCCGCACGGTGCGGGCGGGGTCGTCGCTCGAGGTCGACGTCGTGGCGGCCGTCGTCGACCGGCGCCTCGACATCACCGGGGCCGGCGACGTCGCCGACCTCGCGGTGGGACGGGTGGGCGCCGCCCGGCTGTCCTGAGGGGTGGCGGCCGAGGCCCTCCCGCCTCCTCGGCGGGTGGGCTTCCGCCATCGCTGCCTAGGCTGGCCACGTGACGCCGGCACCATGGACCACGCGCGCCAGGACGGCCTGGAGCCCCTCGCCGGGGCGGCCGACGTGGGGCATCGTGCTGGGCGACGCGGTCCGCGTCGCGGCCCTGGTGAGCCTCCTGGTCGCCGCGGCGACGTCGGACTGGGTCGCGGTCGCGCTGTTCGCCCTCGTCCTGGGCGGATCGATGGTGCCCCGCGCGTCCGGCGCCGCCGCGTGGCTCGACGTCGCGTGCGGGACCGCCGTGCTCGCCGCCGCATGGTGCGCCGTGGCCGGTCTCTACGAGCGGGTCGCGGGCCTGGACCTGCTCGTGCACGCCGTCGCGACCGGTGCGCTCGCTGCCCTGGCCCACCAGGTCCTGACCCGGGACGGCCTCGCGACGTCTCCCGTCCGCCCCCGCGCGACGGCAGCCCTGACGACCGTCGGCCTCGGCGCGCTGCTCGCCGTCGTCTGGGAGCTGCTCGAGGCGGTGGGGCACACGTTCGTCGACGACAGCATCCACGTGACGTACCCGGACACCGTCGGCGACCTCGCGGCGGCGCTCGTGGGCAGCGCCGCGGCGGCGTGGCTCGTCGCCCGGGCTGCCGCCCGGACTCCGGCACGGGGGCTCCCGTGACGGGGGCGCGGGGTGCCCGGTTCTCGGGACGGCCGCTCCCCACGGTCTCGGTCGTCATCCCTGCCCGCGACGACGCCGCCGCGCTCGAGCGGTGCCTGGCGCTGCTCGCGGCGCAGACCCTCGCCCCGCTCGAGGTCGTCGTGGTGGACAACGCCTCGACGGACGAGACCGCCGACGTCGCCCGACGCGCGGGGGCGGTCGTGGTCCACGAGCCGCGGGTCGGCATCCCCGCCGCCGCGGCGGCGGGGTACGACGCGGCCCGGGGCGAGATCGTGGCGCGCCTCGACGCCGACTCGCAGCCCGCGCCCGGCTGGGTGCGCGCCGTCGCCCAGCACCTGGCCGACGACCCCGCGGCCGACGCCGTGACCGGGACGGGGACGTTCACCGACCTGCGGGGCGGCCGCTGGGCGTGCGCGCTGTACCTCTCCGCGTACTACGCCAGCACCCGGATGGCGCTCGGTCACACGGCCTTGTGGGGCTCCTGCATGGCGTTCCGTCGCAGCACCTGGCGGGCTGTGCGCGACCAGGTCGAACGGGTCGACCCGGAGATCCACGACGACCTGGACCTCGCGTTCGCCCTCGGGCCCCGCCGTCGGATCGTCCGGGACCGCCGGCTCCGCGTCGGCGTGTCCGCCCGGTCGCTGCGGTACGCCCGCCGTCGACGCCTGGTGCGGGCCGTGCGCACCCTGCGGCTGAACTGGGCGGTCGCCCCGCCGTGGGAGCGCTGGCGGGACAGGCTCGGCATCGCCGCCTGACGGCTCCGCCGTCCGCCGCCTCCGATTGATATCGGCGGCTGAACTATTGACGCGGGCGCCCTCCTCGGCTACGTTGTGAGAAACCGGTTTCTGAGGCGTTTCCGGTCGCAGAGCGCGACGGGCACGGGAAGACCGACACCGACGTCGGCCGCACCACGAGCAGCACGACCAGCAACGACAGGCACCACGGGCACCCCGCCGTCGTCGACGGGCCCCGGCCGCCGCCCCGCTCGTCCCGACCCGAGGGCCACCCGGCCCGAGTCTCACGAGAGGCGCGACGATGCCCTTCAGCGCGGACCATCGACCCACCCCGCACCGCACCCCCTCCCCTCGCTCCCGCCGCCCGCGACCACGGGCCCGCCGTGCCGTGGCGGCCCTCGCCGCCCCGGTCCTGGGCCTGACGTTGCTCGCCCCCGTGGCGCACGCGATGTCGGGCACGGACGCCGAGGCCGCCGGCCGAGCGCTGCTGCACCGCATCGGCGCCCCGCCCACGACCTCCGCGGACGGGCCCGTGTGGTCCCCCACCGCCACGGGCTTCGCGTCCGTGCCGACCGACGAGCTCCCCGACGGCACCACCGGCGGCGCGGGCGGGCGGACCGTCACCGTGCGCGACGCCGCGGCGCTGGCCGAGGCGGCCGCGGCCGAGGAGCCGCTGACGATCCTCGTGCAGGGCACCCTCGACGTGGAGCCGTTCGGCTCGATGATCGACGTGGCGAGCGACAAGACGATCGTCGGCGCGGCGGCGGGCGGCGAGCTCGTCGGCGGTGGGCTGCGGCTGCTGGAGGTCGAGAACGTCATCATCCGCAACCTGACGTTCCGCGACTCGTACGTCGCGGCCGACTGGGACGGCAAGAGCGCGGACAACGACAACGACGGCATCCGCATCGACACGTCGGACCACGTCTGGGTGGACCACAACGAGTTCGCGCGGCTCGGCGACGGCCAGCTCGACGTCCGCAAGGACTCCACCGCGGTGACGGCGTCGTGGAACTTCTTCCACGACCACAACAAGACCCTCGGCGTCGGGTGGACGGACAACGTGGTGACCACGCTGACGCTGCACCACAACCGGTTCTCGAACGTGCACCAGCGCAACGGCAGCATCGACAACGTGGCGCTCGGCCACCTGTACAACAACTGGCTGTCCGGGGTGAGCTCGTACGGCACGACGTCGCGCGGCGGCTCCCAGCTGCTCGTGGAGTCGAGCGTCTACGAGAACGCCCGCAACCCGCTCATCCTCAGCGGCGACGCCGCCAGGCTCCACCAGCGCGACAACCTGTTCCGCGGGAACTGGGGCGAGAAGCCGGCCGAGACCGGGCCCACGTTCGAGGCGTCCGACCTCTACGACTACGAAGCCGATCCCGTCGAGGACGTCGTGCCGCTGCTGAGCCGGTACGCCGGCACCCGCACCACCCGCGACGACCGGCTCGGCCGGCAGGTCACGGTGGCGCAGGACGGCACCGGCGACTACCTCTCGATCCAGGCCGCCGTGGGCGCGGCGTCGCGGTCGCCCCGGCCGGTCGAGATCGTCGTCGGACCGGGCACGTACCGCGAGGTGCTCACCGTCTGGCCGGGCGCCGAGGGGCTCACGATCCGCGGCGCGACGGGCGACCCCGCCGACGTCGTCGTGACCTACGACAAGCCCGCGAGCGACTGGGCCACCGCGACCGTCCTCGCCGACGGCGTCACCCTGCGCGACCTCACGCTCGAGAACGCCTACGACGCCGAGGCCGGCGACCCGAGAGAGACCCTCGCCCTGCGCGACGCCGCCGCCGGCACCGTGCTGGACGACGTCCCCCTGGTGGGCGGCGGACTCTCCACCGACGACCCCCGCCACTCCTGACCCTGACCGAGGAGCAACGATGAGACTCACGACCACCCGCACGGCCGCGCTGCTCGGCGCCCCGGTGCTGGCCCTGACCCTGCTCGCCCCCGCCGCGCAGGCGGCGCCCTCCGACGGCGACCCGGCCGCGGCAGGCGCCGCCGTCCTCGAGCGCATCGGCGCGCCCGCGACGACGACGGCCGACGGGCCCGTCTGGTCGCCCGTCGCGACGGGCTTCGCCTCCACTCCCACCGACGACCTGCCGCACGGCACGACCGGCGGCGCGGGCGGGGGCTCCGTCACCGTCCGCGACGCGGCCGCGCTCGCCGAGGCCGCGGCATCCGACGGACCCCTGACGATCTACGTCAAGGGCACCATCGAGCCGGCCGAGTTCGGCTCGATGATCGACGTGGCGAGCGACAAGACGATCGTCGGGTTCGCGTCCGGCGCCGAGCTGGTGGGCGTCGGGCTGCGGCTCGACCACGTGGAGAACGTCGTCGTGCGCAACCTGCGCTTCCGCGACTCGTACGTGCCGGGCGACTGGGACGGCAAGAGCGCCGACAACGACAACGACGGCATCCGCGTCGACACCTCCAGCCACGTGTGGATCGACCACAACGAGCTGACCCGCCTGGGCGACGGGCTGATCGACGTCCGCAAGGACTCCACGGCGGTCACGCTGTCGTGGAACTACCTGCACGACCACAACAAGACGGTGGGCGTGGGCTGGACCGACAACGTGGTCACCGAGATCACGATGCACCACAACCGGTTCTCGAACACCTACCAGCGCAACGCGAGCATCGACAACGTCGCCGCCGGCCACCTCTACAACAACTGGTTCGACGGGCAGGCGCAGTACGGCACCATGTCGCGCGGCGCGTCGCAGCTCGTCGTCGAGTCGAGCGTGTACTCGAACGGCGAGGACGCGATCGTCGCCAAGGACCCGGCGTCGAAGGTCGACTCGCGCGACAACCGGTTCACGACCGTCCGCGGGCGCAAGGACGACACCGGCCCGACGTTCGACCCGGCCGCGCGGTACGCGTACACGCCGGACGCCGTCGCCGACGTCACGCGCATCGTCACGGACGGCGCGGGCACCCTCGGCGCGCCGGAGAAGGTCCGCCGCACGGTCACGGTGGCGCTCGACGGCACCGGCGACTACGCGTCGATCGGTGCCGCGGTGGGCGCGGCGTCGCGGTCGCCGCACCCGGTGGACGTCGTCGTCGAGCCGGGCGTCTACCGCGAGGTCGTGCGGGTCTGGCCCGGCGCCGACGGGATCACGATCCGCGGCGCCACCGGCGACCCGGAGGACGTGGTGCTCACCTACGACCTCGCCGCCGGCCAGGCCAAGTTCTACGGCGGCACGTTCGGGCACACCGGCTCGCCGGTGCTGTCCGTGCTGGCCGACGACGTCACGCTGCGCGACCTCACCGTCGAGAACGCCTACGACGAGGCCGCGAACGGCGGCAGCCAGGCGCTCGCGCTGCGGACGTCGGGCGACCGCACCGTGCTCGACGGCGTGCGGCTGCTCGGCAACCAGGACACCTACCTGGCCGACCCGGGCTCCGGCGCCACGGCGGCGCGCACCTGGGTCACCGGCTCGTACATCGAGGGCGACGTCGACTTCGTCTACGGCGGCGGTACCCTCGTCGTCGAGGACTCGGAGATCCGCTCGCTCGACCGCGGGTCCGCGACGAACAACGGGTACGTGGCCGCACCGGCGACCGTGCCGGGCGGCAGGGGCTTCCTGTTCACCGGCACCCGGTTCACGTCGGACGCCGCGGCGGGCACCGTGTTCCTCGGCCGCCCGTGGCACCCCAGCAGCAACCCGCTCGTCGACCCGTCGGTCGTCGTCCGCGACTCGTGGCTGGGCGCGCACGTCGGCACGCCCGCCTGGTCGGACATGAGCGGCTGGTCGTGGCGCGACGACTTCATGCGGGAGTACCGCAACACCGGTCCGGGCGCCGCGCCCGCCGGCGGGGCCGTCGACGGACGGCCGCAGCTCACGGCCGACGAGGCCGCCGCGCACACCCGCGAGGCGTACCTGTCCGGCGACGACGGCTGGGCGCCCTGGCGCTGACCTGACGCGTGGTGAGCGCGGTCAGCGGGCGTGGGCCGCGCTCACCACGACGTTCGTCACAGCGCGCGCGGGGGCGGCCTCGGGGCAGTAGTGTCGACGACGGTTCAGGCCGCCCCAGCGGCCCTCGGAAGGCCCCCATCCCCCGTGGCCACAGGAGGCTGCTGCATGGTTCCGGACGTGCGCCGGTGACGCCCGTCGAGGCCGTCCCCGTCGGGCAGCTCGACGTGGTCGGGTCGTGGACCGTGCGCTCCGTCGACGACCTCGCCGAGGTGCGCGCGGAGTTCGAGGACCGGCTGCCCTGCGACTGCCCCGCGGCCATGGCCCCCAGCTCCGGCGACCTCGGCGCGCTCTCCAGGCGCCAGCGCATGGTGCTGGTGGCGAGCGAGCTCGTCGCGAACGCCCTGGAGCACGCGCGGCCGCCGGTCGTCGCCCGGCTCCTGTGCGACGGGCACGTCGCCGTGGTCGACGTCGTCGACCGCAGCCCCGACGCGCCGCCCGTCGTCCCGCACGACCGCGAGCCGGGCGAGGGGGGCCACGGCCTGCGCCTGGCCGAGACGATCGCCGACCGCGTCGGCTGGTACTGCACGGACCGCGGCGAGAAGCACGTGTGGGCCCGGTTCACGACCTCGGACCGGGCGCCCGTCGCCGCGCCCGCGGGCCCGGCGCCGCACCACCTGGCGAGCCATGGCCCGTCGGCGGGCGCGGCGTCGGACGGGGCCTACCGCGGCGCGTAGCGCTCGGGCGTGAACGCCGCGGCGACGAGCGCGCGCAGGTCCTCCAGGCCGCCGTCCACCAGGCCGCGGGCGCGGGCCTGCACCAGCAGGTTCCCGATGGCGGTGGCCTCGACGGGCCCGGCCACCACGGGCAGCCCCGAGCGGTCCGCCGTCGCCTGGCACAGGAGCGTGTTCTGCGCGCCGCCACCGACCACGTGGATGGTCGACACGGTGCGCCCCGCGAGCCTCGCCGCCGTCGTGACGGCGTCCGCGAACGCCTGCGCCAGGCTCTCGACGATGCTGCGCACGTACTCCCCGCGCGTGGCGGGCACCGGTTGGTCGTGCTCGCGGCACCAGTCGGCGATGCGGCCGGGGATGTCGCCCGGCGGCAGGAAGCGCGGGTCGTCGACGTCGAAGACCGCCACCGGCGCGGTGACGTGCGCCGCCTCGGCCAGCAGCTCCTGCAGCGTGCTGGAGCGCTGGGCCGCGGTGGACTCGCGCTCCCAGGTGCGGATCGACTCGCTGAGCAGCCACAGCCCCATGACGTTGTGCAGGAAGCGCGTGCGGCCGTCGACGCCGCCCTCGTTGGTGAAGCCGGCGAGGCGGGCGTCCTCGGAGAGCACCGGCGCGTCGAGCTCGAGGCCGACCAGCCCCCAGGTGCCGCACGAGACGTAGGCGACGTCCCGGTCGGTGGCGGGGACGGCGACGACGGCGGAGGCCGTGTCGTGCGAGCCGACGGCCGTGACCTCGAGCGCCCGGCCGACCAGCTGCGCGACGTCGGGGCGCAGGGCCCCCAGCGACGCCCCCGGGTCGACGAGGGGCGGCAGGATCCCGGCCGGGATCCCGACGAGGTCGGCGAGACCCGTGTCCCACTCACCCGTGCGCGCGTCGAGCAGACCGGTCGTGGAGGCGTTGGTGCGCTCCGCGACCTCGGCCCCGGTGAGCCAGTGGGCGAGCAGGTCGGGCACCAGCAGCAGCCGGTCGGCGAGGTCGAGCAGCGGCCCCTCCGTGGCGAGCTGGAACACCGTGTTGAACGGCAGGTGCTGCAGCCCGTTGCGCGCGTACAGCGCCGCGGCGTCCACGCGTGCGTGCACGCGCTCCACGCCGTCCGCCGTGCGCGCGTCCCGGTAGTGGTACGGCACGCCGAGCAGCCGGCCGCCGCGCAGCAGGCCGTAGTCCACGGCCCACGAGTCGATCCCGACGCCGAGGATCTCCCCCGGCGCCTCGCGCTCGGCCACGGCCAGGCCGTCGAGCACCTGGCGGTACAGCTCCAGCAGGTTCCAGTGCAGGCCGTCGGGCGTACGGACCGGGTCGTTGGGGAACCTGGCGACGTGCTGCAGCCGCAGCCCTTCGCGCCCGCCCAGGTGCCCCAGGATGACGCGCCCGCTGGTGGCGCCCAGGTCGACGGCGGCGAGGGTGCCCGCCGCCGTCGAGGGGGTCGTGCCCGTCACCGCAGGAACGCCTGAGCCACGCCGGCGTCGACGGGCACGTGCAGGCCGGTGGTGTGCGAGAAGTCGGACGTGCACAGCGCGTAGACGGCGTTGGCGACGTGCTCGGGCAGCACCTCGCGCTTGAGCAGCGTGCGCTGGGCGTAGAACCTGCCCAGGTCCTGCTCCTCGATGCCGTACGTCTTGGCGCGGTTGGCGCCCCACCCGGAGGCGAAGATGCCCGAGCCGCGCACGACGCCGTCCGGGTTGATGCCGTTGACCTTGATGCCGTGCTCGCCGAGCTCGGCGGCCAGCAGGCGCACCTGGTGCGCCTGGTCGGCCTTGGTGGCCGAGTACGCGATGTTGTTCGGGCCCGCGAACACGGAGTTCTTCGACGAGATGTAGACGATGTCGCCGCCGAGCTTCTGGTCCACGAGGATGCGCGCGGCGTTCTTGGCCACGAGGAACGAGCCCTTGGCCATGACGTCGTGCTGCAGGTCCCAGTCCGCCTCGGTGGTGTCGAACAGCGACTTGCTCAGCGACAGGCCGGCGTTGTTCACGACGATGTCGACGCCGCCGAAGGCGAGGACGGCCTCGGCGAGCGCGGCCTGCACGGCGGCCTCGTCGGCGACGTTCGCCGCCAGCCCGACGGCGACGTCCGTCGAGCCCAGCTCGGCCGCGGCGGCCTGCGCCTTGGCGAGGTCCAGGTCGGCGACGACGACGCACGCACCCTCCGCCGCGAGGCGGGTCGCGATGGCCTTGCCGATGCCGGATGCCGCGCCGGTCACGAACGCGATGCGGGTCGCGAGCGGCTTCGGCTTCGGCTTGCGCTGGAGCTTCGCCTCCTCGAGGGCCCAGTACTCGATGCGGAACTTCTCCGACTCATCGATCGGGGCGTACGTGGACAGGGCCTCCGCGCCGCGCATCACGTTGACGGCGTTGACGTAGAACTCCCCCGCCACGCGCGCGGTCTGCTTGTCCGCGCCGTACGAGAACATGCCCACGCCGGGCACGAGGACGATCGCCGGGTCCGCGCCGCGCATGGCGGGCGGCTCCTCGCCGCGGGCACGGGCCTCGGCGGCGCCGCGCTCGTAGTACGCGGTGTAGTCGGCGCGGTACGCCTCGTGCAGCTCGGGCAGGCGCTCCACGATCTCCTCGACGGTCGCGGTGGCCGGCAGGTCGACGACCAGCGGCTTCACCTTGGTGCGCAGGAAGTGGTCGGGGCAGCTGGTGCCGAGCTCCGCGAGGCGCGCGTGCTCGGCGCTCGCCAGGAAGTCGAGCACGACGTCCGCGTCGGTGAAGTGGCCCACCTGCGGCTTGTCGTGCGACGCGACGGCGCGCAGGTGCGGGGCGAGCGCGGCGGCCTTGGCGCGGCGCTCGGCGTCGGGCAGCGCCCCGTAGCCGTCGAGGGCCGGGCCGAAGGGCTCCGGCGCACCGTGCTCGGCGATGTACGCGGCGGCGGTCTCGATGATCCACAGCGAGTTCGCCTCGGACTCCTCGGCCGTCTCGCCCCAGGCCGTGATGCCGTGCCCGCCGAGCACCGTGCCGATCGCGTCCGGGTGGGCGGCCTTGATCTCCGCGATGTCGAGGCCGAGCTGGAAGCCGGGGCGGCGCCACGGCACCCACACGACCTTGCCGCCGAAGATCTTCTGCGTCAGCTCCGGGCCGTCGACGGCGGTCGCGATCGCGATGCCGGCGTCCGGGTGCAGGTGGTCCACGTGCGCGGCGTCGACCAGGCCGTGCATGGCCGTGTCGATGCTGGGGGCGGCGCCGCCCTTGCCGTGCAGGCAGTAGTCGAACGCGGCGACCATCTCGTCCTCGCGCTCCACGCCCGGGTACACCTCGGTGAGGGCGCGCAGGCGGTCCAGCCGCAGGACGGCGAGGCCCTTCGCGGTGAGGGTGCCGAGATCGCCGCCGGAGCCCTTGACCCACAGCAGCTCGACGTCCTGCCCGGTGACCGGGTCCTTCTCGATCCCCTTGGCGGACGTGTTGCCGCCGGCGTAGTTCGTGTTGCGCGGGTCGGCGCCCAGGCGGTTCGACCGCGCGACGAGGGCCTCCACGGTCGGGTTGACGGTCTGCTTCGTCATCGGTGCTCCGGTGGTCGGTCCGTCGGCCGACGGACGGGGGTGGGTGCGGTGAGGGGTACGGGGTCAGCGCTCGTGCGCGGTGCCGACGAGGGCGTCCGTCGTGAGCCAGGCGGAGATCCGCGCGAGGCTGCGCGCGAAGCCGGGCTCCGCGGGCCGGTTGAGGTGTCCGTGGGTGGTGCCGTCCTCGCGGGTCACGAAGACGTCCACCCCGGCGGCCGCGAGCTCCGCGGCGTAGGCCTCGCCGCCCGAGCGCAGGGCGTCGAGGTCGGAGTTGACGATCGGCGTGGGCGGCAGGCCGCGCAGGTCCTGGCCGCCGGGGAAGGCGTAGGGCGACGTCGCCGGGCCGTCGTGGCCCAGGTAGTTGCCGTTCATCGCGCGCACGGCGGCCGGCGGGAAGTCCTTCTCCGGCGGCAGCCCCGCGATCTTGGCGGCCAGCTCGGCGCTGGGCGAGGGCAGCTCCTGGTGCGTCACCGGGTAGGCGAGCACGACGCTGCGCGGGGTCACGCCGTCGGGCCCGACGGCGCCGCTGAGGGTGCCGAGCGGCGCCGCGCCGTCCCGCAGCCGCAGCGACGCCCCCGCGGCGAGGTCGCCGCCGGCGCTCGCGCCGCCCAGAGACCACCGTCCCGCGGGGACGCCGAGGTCGGCGGCGCCGCCCCCGGCGGCCCACGCGAAGGCGAAGGCGACCTCCTCGGACGGCACCGGGAAGCGGACGCCGTCCGTCCCGGGCGTCGCGCCCGCGGCGCGGTAGTCGAGCGCGGGTACCAGGCGGTACTCCACGCTCACGACGGCGACCCCCGCCGCGGCGAGGCCGCGCGCGACGCCGTCGGCCTCGGGCATGTCGAGGTCGCCGTGCGCGAACGCGCCGCCGTGCGCCCACACCAGGCCCGCGACGGGCGTGCCCGCCGGCCGGTAGACACGCACCCGCAGGTCGCCGTGCGGCCCCGCGAGCACGCGGTCGGCGACCGCGGCGTCCGGGTCCGCCGGGACGGGCGGCGCGGTGTCCGCCGTCGTGCCCGCCGTCGTCGTCATGCTCAGGCGCCCCAGCCGGCCTGCTGGCCGCCGACACGCTCGGCCGCGATCTGCGCCAGGTAGCCGGACGCCGCGAACGCCTTCATGGGCTCGGGGTCGAGGCCCTGCTCGGCGCGCAGGTCGGCGAGGAGGCCGCGCACGTCCGTGTTGTAGGCGTCCATGAGCGCGCCGTTGGCGCCGAGCACGTCGCCGGAGCGCTGCGCGGCGTCGAGGGCCTCGGCGTCGACGAGCAGCGCCTTGGCCGTGGCCTCCTGGACGTTCATCACGGAGCGGATCTGGCCGGGGATCTTCTCCTCGATGTTGTGGCACTGGTCGAGCATGAAGTTCACCCCCGACTCCGGGCGCAGCGCGTCCGCCTGCACGATCTCGTGCATGATCCGGAAGAGCTGGAACGGGTCCGCGGCGCCGGCCATGAGGTCGTCGTCCGCGTAGAAGCGCGAGTTGAAGTCGAAGGCGCCGAGGCGGCCCTGGCGCAGCAGCTGGGCCACGATGAACTCGATGTTGGTGCCGGGCGCGTGGTGGCCCGTGTCGAGCACGACGTTCGCCTTGTCGCCGAGGGCGAGGCAGTGCAGCAGGGAGGTGCCCCAGTCCGGCACGTCGGTGTGGTAGAACGCCGGCTCGAAGAACTTGTACTCGAGCACCATGCGGTGGTCGTCGTCGAGCTCGGCGTAGATCTCCGCGAGCGACTCGGCGAGCCGGTCCTGGCGGGCGCGGATCGAGTCCTGGCCCGGGTAGTTGGTGCCGTCCGGCAGCCAGACCTTCAGCTCCTTGGACCCCGTGGCGCGCATGACGTCGACGCACTGCACGTGGTGGGCGATCGCCTTGCGGCGCACGGCCGGGTCGGAGTGCGTGAGGGAGCCGAGCTTGTAGTCGTCGTCCTGGAACAGGTTCGAGTTGATCATCCCGATGGTCACGCCGTGCTCCTTGGCGTGCCGGGCCAGGTCGGAGAAGTCGTCGACCAGGTCCCACGGGACGTGCAGCGACACGCGCGGCGCGATGCCCGTGTAGCGGTGCACCTGGGCGGCGTCCGCGATCTTCTCGTACGGGTCACGGGGGGTCCCGGGCGTGCCGAAGACCTTGAACCGGGTACCCGAGTTGCCGAACGCCCACGAGGGCAGCTCGATGGTCTGCTCGCCGAGGGCCTTGCGCAGCCGTGCGTCGAGCACGGGCGTCGTCGCCGTCATGTCTCCTCCTCGTCCGCGCTCCCTCGCGCGGTGCTGGTGCGGCCGGCGGGGCGACCGCGCTTTGAATCGTTTCATAGCCTAGGGGGGGTGCGAGGCGGCGTCAACCGTCTGCGCAGGTTCGACCACTCGCCCGCCGACGTGTCAGGGCCAGGAGCACGTCTACGTGAACGTAGCCCTGACAGCTCGCGAGCAGGCGGGTTCAAGCGGTCGTCGCAACACGCGTCGTCAGGCTGCCAAGAGTAGGCGGTTGAGTGCTTCGGCGGGCTTGGCCCAGTCGAGGGTCTGGC
>NZ_JBHJVM010000014.1:74670-124862 GCF_042264825.1 Isoptericola sp. NPDC056134 | reverse complement strand
CAAACACACTGTTGAGTTCTCAAACAACCGACGCACACCGCAGAACCAGAACCACTCTCAGTTCCGACCCCGCCGGGGCAACCCCTCAAACTTACTCGGTTCGCTCTTCCCCGTCAACTCCCGGCCGTTGGCCTGAGGTGCTGGGTTCGAACGTCCCGGTCCCGAACGAGGGCGCACTGGTCGACCTCGTGAAGAAGGATTCGGGTGTCCGCCCCGGGCCGGCCACCGGTACCCAGCCGCTCGGCTGTCTCCTCGGTGTCCGTTCTCCCTGTCGGGCGAACGACCAGAACATTACACACAGTCTGGCGCAGGTGCCAAATCGCCCCCTGACCTGCGGTGATACCCCGCGGCCCCCGCTCCGGCGCCGCCCGACGAACGTCGAGGGCCCCGGAGGAGCTCGCGCTCCCCCGGGGCCCTCGACGTCACGCGTCCGACGGCACGGCCGCCGTCACTCCGCGACGGCCACCGCGAGGGTCCGCTTGCCCCGACGCAGGACGGCGTACCGTCCGTGCAGCAGGTCCTCGGTCCGCAGCGCGGCGTCCTCCGACTCGACCTTCGCGTTGTTCACGTACGCGCCGCCCTCAGAGATCGCGCGTCGGGCGGCGGCCTTCGATGCGACCAGGCCCGAGCCCACGAACGCGTCGACGACCAGGTCGCCCGCCCTCGCCGTCGTGCGCGGGAGCTCCGCGACGGCGGCACCGAGGGTCCCCTCGTCCAGGCCCCGCAACTCGCCCCGGCCGAACAGGGCCTGGCTCGCCGAGATGACGGCGTCCGTCGCCGCCTGGCCGTGCACGAGGGTGGTGAGTTCGCCGGCCAGCGCCCGCTGCGCCTCGCGGGCGAACGGCCGCTCGGCCACCTCCTGCTCGAGCGCCTCGATCTCCTCCCTGGTGCGGAAGGTGAAGACCTTGAGGTACTTCACGACGTCCGCGTCCGCCGTGTTCACCCAGAACTGGTAGAAGGCGTACGGGCTCGTGAGCTCCGGGTCGAGCCAGACGGCGCCGCCCTCGGACTTGCCCATCTTGGTGCCGTCGGCCTTCGTGATGAGGGGCGACGTCAGGGCGTGCACGGCCGCGCCGTCCGACTTGCGGATGAGCTCGACGCCGGACAGCAGGTTGCCCCACTGGTCGTTGCCGCCGAGCTGCAGCGTGCACCCGTGGCGCTCGTACAGCTCCCGGAAGTCCATGCCCTGCAGCACCTGGTAGCTGAACTCCGTGTAGCTGATGCCCTCGTCCGAGCGCAGGCGCCGGGCGACGATGTCCTTGCCGAGCATCGTGCCCACACGGAAGTGCTTGCCGACGTCACGCAGGAAGTCGATCGCGGACATCGCCCCGGTCCAGTCGAGGTTGTTGACCATGCGCGCTGCCGCCGGTCCCTCGAAGTCCAGGAACGGCTCGATCTGACCCCGGATGCGCTCGACCCAGCCCGCGACGACATCGCGCGACTGCATCGACCGCTCCGTGGTCGGGCGCGGGTCGCCGATGAGCCCCGTCGCGCCACCGACCAGCGCGAGGGGACGGTGCCCCGCAAGCTGGAGCCGGCGCATGTTCAGCAGCTGGACCATGTGCCCGACGTGCAGGCTCTGCGCCGTCGGGTCGAAGCCCGCGTAATAGGTGACGGGTCCCTCGGCCAGCGCAGAACGCAGCGCGGCCTCGTCGGTGGACTGCGCCACCAGGCCTCGCCAGTGCAGCTCGTCGAGAACGTCGGTCACCGTGTGCTCCTCGGGGAAAGGGATCACGGCCCGGGCGGGCCGCCCTCCTAGTGTGCCCGACGCCTACCGCCGTCGGCGCCGTGATTCCGCCGCCCGGTACGCCGACACGGTGGGCTCGCCCGCCAGCCATGCCCGCCAGGGGAACAGGTCGGCGCGTCCGCCCTCGCCGCTCACGCCGACGCGAGGACCCGTGGCGACCTCGCGACCGGCACCGTCCGCGCGATCCCGGAGCTGCGGCACCCGCAGCACCAGATCGCCGCCCGGATCCGTGACGTCCGCGCCGTCGTCGTCCCGGTCGATCGCGAGCGCGACGGTCAGGCGGGCCGGGCCGCGCGCCAGGTCGACGTCGCCCCGCGTGACGCCCGCGGCCGCGCGCCGCTCGCGCGCGAGGTCCGCCCCCTCGACCACCTCGCCCGCCCGGAGCAGGACGGCCGACGCCTCGCCCGGCGGGCTGCACACGACGTTCATGCAGTGGTGCAGCCCCAGGTGCCGGTAGACGTAGACACGGCCGGGCTCGCCGAACATCGTCCGGTTCCGTGCCGTCTCGCCTCGGTACGCGTGCGACCCCGGGTCGGCCGTGCCCGCGTACGCCTCGACCTCCGTGAGCCGCACCGTCACCGCACCGTCCGGCGTGCGGCGGGTGAGCAGCGCCCCGAGCAGGTCGTGCGCGACGACGTGCACCTCCCGCGCGAACCAGGCGCGGCCCGGGACGACCAGGCCCGCGCCCGCCGCCGCGTCCGCCAGCGGCTCCCGGTCCGCTGAGGGGACACCGGCCTGCGCCCGCCTCGCCGACGTCATCGCACCGCCTCGAGGAGCCGGCCGACGCCGTCGAGCCGGACGTCGGCACGCTCGCGCGTGCGCTCGACCGCGTAGTGCGTGCGCTCGTCGGCCATCCAGCGCAGCCAGTGCTCGCGGGCGTCCGACCCGTCGCGCGCGAGGCCGCGGGAGAGGCGCACCGCGTCGTCGGCCTCCACCCACACCCGCAGCGCGGCCCGGCCGTCGACCTGACGGGCGCCGGCGCCGCAGCCCTCGACGACGAGGACCGGGGCGGGCTCGACGTCGTGCGCCTCGGCGTACTCGCCCCGCCCCCAGTCGTAGCGGAGATACCTGCCCGGACGGCCCGCCTCGAGAGCCTCGAGGACCCACTCCGCCAGGCGCCGCGCGCCGCCGTCGGGGCCGGCCTCCCAGCCCTCGTAGAGGTCGTCCAGGTGCACGACCTGGCACGCGAACCGCAGGGCGAGCTGCGTCGCGAGCGTCGTCTTGCCCGAGCCCGCCGGCCCGTCGACGCACACGAGCCGCGTGCGCCGCCACGGCTCCGGCGCCCCCGGGCCGGGGAGCCGCGGCTCCGCCGCGTGCACGCGCGCCACCAGCGCGTCGAGCACCTCCTCGCTCGTCGTCACGCCCGCTCCTTCCTCCGGCCCGCCGACCGTACCCGCTGACGCGTCTCGTCCGTCCGCCGTCGTGCCCGCCCGGACGACGACGGCCGCACGTCCCGAGGGAGCGTGCGGCCGACGAGCCCGGGCCGGGGAACGGATCGGCTCAGCTGTCCGCCCAGATGCGGAACTCGGCCGACCGCTCCTTGGCGGCCTCGACCTGCTCGACGACGCGCGCGGGCGCGGTGCCGCCGACGCCGTCGCGCGAGGCCACGGAGCCCTCGACGCTCAGCACCTCGCGCACGCCCGGCGTCAGGTGCTCGGAGATCGCGGCGAGGTCCGCGTCGGACAGGTCCCACAGCTCGATCCCGCGCTCCTCGCAGACCCGGACGCACGCGCCCGCGACCTCGTGCGCGACGCGGAACGGCACGCCCTGGCGCACCAGCCACTCGGCGATGTCCGTGGCGAGCGAGAAGCCCTGCGGGGCGAGCTCGGCCATCCGTGCCGTGTCGAACGTGAGGGTGCGGACCATCCCCGCGAACGCGGGCAGCAGCACCGTGAGGGTGGAGACCTGGTCGAAGACCGGCTCCTTGTCCTCCTGCAGGTCGCGGTTGTACGCCAGCGGCAGGCCCTTGAGGGTGGTGAGCAGTCCGGTGAGGTCGCCCACGAGCCGGCCCGCCTTGCCGCGGGCGAGCTCCGCGATGTCCGGGTTCTTCTTCTGCGGCATGATGCTCGACCCGGTCGACCACGAGTCGTCCAGCCGCACGAAGCCGAACTCCTTCGTGTTCCAGAGGATGATCTCCTCGCTCAGCCGGGACAGGTCGATGCCCACCATCGCCGACACGAACGCGAACTCCGCGACGACGTCGCGCGCGGCGGTGCCGTCGATCGAGTTCTCCACCGGCCCGTCGAAGCCCAGCTCCGTCGCGACCGCCGCCGGGTCGAGGCCCAGCGACGAGCCCGCGAGCGCCCCCGAACCGTAGGGCGAGCGCGCCGCGCGCACGTCCCAGTCGACCAGCCGGTCGACGTCGCGCAGCAGCGGCCACGCGTGCGCCAGGAGCTGGTGCGCCAGCAGCACCGGCTGCGCGTGCTGGAGGTGCGTGCGGCCCGGCATGACGGCCTCGCCGGCCGCCTCCGCCTGCACGATGAGCGCGTCCACGACGTCGAGCACCTGGCGCACGACGACGCGCGACTGGTCGCGCAGGTACAGCCGCACCAGGGTGGCGATCTGGTCGTTGCGCGACCGGCCCGCGCGAAGCTTGCCGCCGAGCTCCGTGCCCGCGCGCTCGATGAGGCCGCGCTCGAGGGCCGTGTGCACGTCCTCGTCGCCGAGCACGGGGAGGAAGGCCCCCGACTCGACGTCGGCGAGCAGCACGTCGAGCGCCTCGAGCATGCCGGCCAGTTCGTCGTCCGTGAGCAGGCCCGCGGCGTGCAGCACCCGCGCGTGCGCCCGGGACCCCCGGATGTCGTACGGGGCGAGCACCCAGTCGAAGTGCGTCGACTGGGACAGCGCCTGCAGCTCCGGAGACGGGCCGCCGGAGAACCGGCCGCCCCACAGGGAGACGTTGTCACCCTGCGTCGTCAGCGCGCCGTCCCGGGCGCCCGGCGTGACCTCGGAGCCCACGTCAGAACTCCCCGACGCCGAAGTCCACGCCGTTGCCGAACTTCTCGTCGCGGGCCGCGGCCTGCTTGGCGGCGAGGCCGTAGATCTCGATGAAGCCCTTGGCGTGCGACTGGTCGAACGCGTCGCCCTCGTCGTAGGTGGCGAGGTTGAAGTCGTACAGGCTGGACTCCGACCTGCGCCCCGTCACGGTGGCGCGGCCGCCGTGCAGGACCATGCGGATGTCGCCGGACACGTACTTCTGCGTCTCGTCGACGAACGTGTCGAGGTTCTTCTTCAGCGGGGAGAACCACATGCCGTCGTAGACCAGCTCGGTCCAGCGCTGCTCGACCTGGCGCTTGAAGCGGGCCTGCTCGCGCTCGAGCGTGACGTTCTCGAGCTCCTGGTGCGCGGCGATGAGCGCGATCGCGCCGGGCGCCTCGTAGATCTCGCGGGACTTGATGCCCACGAGGCGGTCCTCGACGATATCGATGCGGCCCACGCCCTGGGCGCCGGCGCGGCGGTTCATCTCCTGGATGGCCTGCAGCGGGGTGACCGCCACGCCGTCCAGCGCCACCGGCACGCCCTGGTCGAAGGTGACGACGACCTCGTCGGCGACCGGCGGGAACGTCGGGTCGTCGGTGTAGGAGTAGACGTCCTTGGTGGGCTCGTTCCAGATGTCCTCGAGGAAGCCCGTCTCCACCGCGCGACCCCACACGTTCTGGTCGATCGAGAACGGGTTCTTCTTGGTGGTCGCGATCGGCAGGTCGTGGCGCTCCGCGTAGTCGATGGCCTTCTCGCGCGTGAGCGCGAGGTCGCGCACCGGGGCGATGGACTTCAGGTCCGGGGCCAGAGACGTCGTCGCGACCTCGAAGCGGACCTGGTCGTTGCCCTTGCCGGTGCAGCCGTGCGCGACCGTCGTCGCGCCGAACTGGCGCGCGGCGCGCACGAGGTGCTTGACGATCACCGGGCGGGAGATCGCCGAGACCAGCGGGTAGCGGTCGAGGTACATGCCGTTGGCCTTGAGCGCGGGCATGCAGTACTCCGCCGCGAACTCGTCGCGCGCGTCGGCGACGTACGCCTCGACGGCGCCGCAGTCGAGCGCGCGCTTGCGGATGACGTTCATGTCCTCGCCGCCCTGGCCGACGTCGACGGCCACGGCGACGACCTCGGCCCCGGTGGCCTCGGCGATCCAGCCGATGGCCACGGAGGTGTCCAGGCCGCCCGAGTAGGCGAGCACGACGCGATCAGTCATCACAGTTCTCTTTCTTGCGAGGGGTTCGGGTCAAGTCTGGCAGTGCGGGTCCGCGGAGGCCACGGCCCGCCGGGAGGACGGGTCAGGGACCGGTCAGCTCGAGGAAGCGGCGGGCCAGCTCGTCGCCGCCGAGCGGGTCGCGCGCGATCACGAGGATCGTGTCGTCGCCCGCGATGGAGCCGAGGACGCCCGGGAAGACCGAGTGGTCGATCGCGGACGCGAGGTAGTTGGCCGCGCCGGGGGGCGTGCGCAGCACCACGAGGTTGGCGGACGCCTCCGCCGACACGAGCAGGTCGTTGCAGAGCCGGGCGAGGCGCGCGGCGACGTACTCGACGTCGTGATCCCCCACGCCCGCGGCCTGCACGCTGCGGTCGCCACCCTCGCCGGGCACGGCGTAGACGAGCGCCCCCGCCGCGTTGCGCACCTTCTCCGCGCGCAGCTCGATGAGGTCGCGCGACAGGGTGCCCTGCGTGACGCTGACGCCCGCGTCGGCGAGCTCGCGGGCCAGCTCGGCCTGCGAGTGGATCGCCGTGCGCCGCACGATCTCGACGATCCGCGCGTGGCGCGCGGCCTTCGTCGTCGGCCCTGCGGCCTGGCCCGCCGACGCGCCCTCGACGGCGCTCACCGGTGCTCCAGGAGCCAGGTGAGCAGGGCCTTCTGGGCGTGCAGGCGGTTCTCCGCCTCGTCCCAGACGACGGACGCGGGGCCGTCGATCACGGACGCCGTGACCTCCTTGCCGCGGTAGGCGGGCAGGCAGTGCAGGAAGATCGCGTCGTCGGCCGCGCCGGACAGGAGCGCGTCGTCCACGCGGTAGGCGTCCAGGGCGGCGAGCCGCTCGGCGGCCTCGTCCTCGTCGCCCATCGAGACCCAGGTGTCCGCGGCGACGACGTCGGCCCCGGCGACGGCGGCCCGGGCGTCGGTCGTGACGGACACCGAGCCCCCGGTCGTGGCGGCGATCTCCTGGGCGCGGGCGACGACGTCCTCGGGCGGCAGGTAGCCCTCCGGCCCGGCGACCGCGACGTGCAGGCCGGCGGTGACCCCGCCGAGCAGGTACGACGCGGCCATGTTGTTACCGGCGTCGCCCACGTAGGCCAGCCGCTGACCGGCCAGGGCGGAGATGCCGCCGCGGTGCTGGGCGACCGTGAGCAGGTCGGCGAGGATCTGGCACGGGTGGAAGCCGTCCGTGAGGGCGTTGACCACGGGGACGCGCGAGACCGCGGCCATCTCGTCGATCCGGTCCTGGCCGAACGTGCGCCACACGATGGCGGACACCTGGCGGTCGAGCACGCGGGTGACGTCGGCGACGGACTCGCGCACGCCCACCTGGGCGAGCCGGCCGTCCACGATCACGGGGAAGCCGCCGAGCTCGGCGACGCCCGTCGAGAACGAGACCTGGGTGCGCAGCGTCGGCTTGTCGAACAGCACGGCGACGCCCTGCGGGCCCGCGAGCGGCGCGCGCACGAACCGGTCCTCCCGGAACGCCATGCCGAGCTCGAGGACCTCCCGCTGCTCGTCCGGCGTGAGGTCGTCGTCGCGGAGGAAGTGGCGGGGCATCAGGACTCCCTGTCGGCAGAGGCGGGGACGGTGACGGTGGCGAAGAACCGGGCGACGTCGCGCGCCTGGTCGGCCGTGAGGATCAGCGGCGGCGCGAGGCGGATCGCGTCCGGGGCGACGGCGTTGACGACGAGGCCGGCCTCCAGCGCGGCCGCCGCGACGTCGGCCGCGACGGGCCGCGCGAGCTGGACGGCGAGCAGGAGCCCCCGCCCGCGCACTCCGGCGACGAGCGGGTTGCCCGCGGCCTCGATCTCGGAGGTGAGGACGGCGCCGACGCGGCGCACGTTCTCGAGCAGGCCGTCGCGCTCGATGACGCCGAGCGTCGCGAGGCCGGCGGCCGCAGCGACGGGGTTGCCGCCGAACGTGGTGCCGTGCTGGCCGCGGCCGAGCAGGGTCGCGGCGCGCTCGCCGAACGCGATCGCGGCGCCCACGGGGAAGCCGCCGCCCAGGCCCTTGGCCACGGTGACGACGTCGGGCACGACGCCGCCGCCGATCTCCGGCTGCTGGAAGGCGAACCAGGAGCCCGTGCGCCCGACGCCCGTCTGGACCTCGTCGAGCACGAGCAACGCGCCCGCCTCGGCGGTGAGCCGGCGGGCGTGCGCCAGGTAGCCCGCGGGCAGCGGCCGCACACCGGCCTCGCCCTGCAGCGGCTCCACGACGAGCGCCGCGACGCCGCCGCGCTCCGCGACCGCCTCCGGCGACAACGCCTCGTCGAGGGCGGCGGTGTCGCCGAACGGCACGTGCTCGACGCCGCCGGGCAGCGGCTCGAACGGCTGGCGGTACGCGGCCTTCGCCGTGAGGGCGAGCGCGCCCATCGAGCGGCCGTGGAAGCCGCCCTCCAGGGCCAGGACGCGGGTGCGGGCGCCGTCGTCGCCGGCGTTGCGGCGCGCCATCTTGAACGCCGCCTCCACCGCCTCGGTGCCCGAGTTGGTGAAGAACACCCGCGAGCCCTCGGGGGCGCCCGCGAGGTGCAGCAGCCGCTCGGCCAGGCCGATCTGGGTGGGCGTCGCGAAGAAGTTCGACACGTGCCCGAGGGTGCCGAGCTGCGCGCTGATCGCCGCCGTCAGCGTGGGGTGGGCGTGGCCGAGCGCGTTCACCGCGATCCCGGCGAGCAGGTCGAGGTAGCGCCGCCCGTCGGCGTCCCACACGTAGGCACCCTCGCCGCGCACCAGCACACGCTGGGGCGGGCCGAAGGTGTCCATCACCGCGTGGGTGTAGCGATCGGTCCAGGCGGCGTTCGAGGCGTCGGCGAGGGCGCCGCCGCTCACCGACTGCAGGGTGTCGCTCACGCGCCTGCCTCCTTGCTTCCGGTGGTACCGGTCATGGTCGCCGGGGCGGGCACGACCATGGTGCCGTTGCCGCGGGTGGTGAAGACCTCCAGGAGCACCGAGTGCGGCTGGCGGCCGTCGATCACGGTCGCGCGCGGCACGCCGCCCTGGACGGCGCGCAGGCACGCCTCCATCTTGGGCACCATGCCGGACGTCAGGCTCGGCAGGAGGGCGGCGAGGTCCGGCGCGGAGATCTCCTCGACGAGGGAGTCCTTGTCGGGCCACGACGTGTACAGGCCCTCGACGTCGGTGAGCATGATGAGCTTGCTCGCGCCGAGCGCCACCGCGAGCGCCGACGCCGCCGTGTCGGCGTTGATGTTGAGCACCTGGGTCGGGTCGTCGACGTCGGGCGCGACGGTCGACACGACCGGGATGCGGCCGGCGTCGAGCAGGTCCTGCACGGCCCCGGCGTCCACCTGGACGACGTCGCCCACGAGGCCGACGTCGACCGGCTCGCCGTCGACGACGGCGTGCCGGCGGGCGGCGCGGAACAGCCCGGCGTCCTCCCCCGACATGCCGACGGCGTGCGGGCCGTGCGCGTTGATGAGGCCGACGAGCTCGCGCGAGACCTGGCCGGTGAGCACCATGCGCACCACGTCCATCGCCTCGGGCGTGGTGACCCGCAGGCCGCCGCGGAACTCGCTGTGGATGTCCAGGCGCTCCAGCATGGCGTTGATCTGCGGGCCTCCGCCGTGCACCACGACGGGGCGCAGCCCCACCTGGCGCAGGAACACCATGTCCTGGGCGAACGCGGCCTTGAGCCGGTCGTCGATCATCGCGTTGCCGCCGTACTTGACGACCACGAGCGCGCCCGCGAACTCCTGGAGCCACGGGAGCGCCTCGAGGAGCACCTCGGCCTTCTGCTCGGGCGCGAGCCCGTTCACGACGTCGCTGCTCATGAGCTGTACGCGCTGTTCTCGTGGACGTACGCGTGGGTGAGGTCGTTGGTCCACAGCGTGATCTCGGCGTCGCCGGCGTGCAGGTCGATCGTGATCGACACGTCACGCGACGCGGCGAGGTCGACGTTCTCCGGCGACTCGTGCGCCCCGCCCGCCTTGCACACCATGACGCCGTTGACGCTGACGTCGAGCTCCAGCGGGTCGAACGGCGCGACCTCCTCGGGGACCGTGCCGACCTGCGAGAGGATGCGGCCCCAGTTGGGGTCGTTGCCGAAGATCGCGGCCTTGACCAGGTTGGACCGGCTCACGGCCCGGGCCACGGCCAGCCCGGCGTCCTCGGTCGTCGCGTGCGTGACCGTGATGGCGATGTCGTGGGACGCGCCCTCCGCGTCGGCCACGAGCTGGCGCGCGAGGTCGGCGCAGACGGCGGCCACGGCCTCGGCGAACGCGGCGTCGTCCGGCGTCGCGCCGGACGCGCCCGACGCCATGAGCACCACGGTGTCGGAGGTCGACATGCAGCCGTCGGAGTCGACGCGGTCGAACGTCGTGCGGGTCGCGGCGCGCAGCGCCGCGTCCGTGGCCCCGGCGTCCACGAGGGCGTCGGTCGTGATGACGCAGAGCATCGTGGCGAGCGCGGGAGCGAGCATGCCCGCGCCCTTGGCCATCCCGCCCACCGTCACGGTGCCGGACGGCGTCTCGATCGTGCGCACCGCGGTCTTCGGGACGGAGTCCGTCGTCATGATGGCCGTGGCCGCGCTCGTGCCCGACGCCTCGTCCGGTCCCAGCGCCTCCGCCGCGACCGGGATCCCGGCGAGCAGCTTCTCGGCCGCGAGCCGCACGCCGATGAGGCCGGTCGAGGCCACGAGGACGTCGATCGCGCCGATCCCGAGCACCTCGGCGACCTTCTCCGCCGTGGCGTGCGAGTCCTGGAACCCGCCCGGGCCGGTGCACACGTTCGCGGCACCCGAGTTCAGCACGACGGCGCGGGCGACCCCGTCCTTGATCGCCTGGCGCGACCACATCACCGGCGCGCCGACCACACGGTTGGTGGTGAAGACGGCGGCGGCCGCGTGCTGCGGGCCGTCGTTGACGACCAGGGCGAGGTCGGGGGTGCCGGAGGCCTTGAGGCCGGCCGTGATCCCGGCGGCCCGGAACCCCTTCGCTGCGGTCACGCTCACGGTGCGACTCCTTCGGTGACGAGGCCGGCCGTCTCCGGCAGGCCGAGGGCGAGGTTCATGGCCTGGACCGCCTGGCCGGCGGTGCCCTTGACCAGGTTGTCGATGGCGGTGACGGTCACCACGCGCCCGGCGGCGGCGTCGAGCGCGACCTGCACGAGGGCCGTGTTGGCGCCGAGGGTGGCGGCCGTCGTCGGCCACTGGCCCTCCGGGAGGAGCTCGACGAACGGCTCGTCCGCGTAGGCCGCGGCCCAGGCGGCGCGGACGCCGGCGGCCGTGGCGTCCTCGTGGCCCGGCGCGAGGCGGGCCGTGACGGTGGCGAGGATGCCGCGCGACATCGGCACGAGCGTCGGGGTGAAGCTGATCGACACCTCCGGCGCCCCGGCGGTGCGCAGGTTCTGGACGATCTCGGGGATGTGCCGGTGCGTGCCGCCCACCGCGTACGGCACGGCGGAGCCCAGGCCCTCGGCGGCGAGCAGGTGCGGCTTGAGCGACTTGCCGGCGCCCGAGTACCCGTTGGCGAGGACCGCGACGACGTCGGCCGGGCTCACGAGGCCGGCGGCGACGCCGGGCTGCAGGCCGAGCGTGACGGCCGTGACGTTGCAGCCGGGCACCGCGATCCGGCGGGCGCCCGCCAGGTGGTCGCGCTGCGCGCCGGTGACCGCCCCCGCGCCGTCGGCGTGGAGCAGCTCGGGCAGACCGTAGGGCCAGGTGCCCGCGTGGGCCGAGCCGTAGAACTTCTCCCAGTCGGCGGCGGACGCGAGGCGGTGGTCGGCGCCGAGGTCGAGCACGAGCACGTCGTCGGGCAGCTGCGCGGCGATCTCGCCGGACGCGCCGTGCGGCAGGCCGAGCACGACGACGTCGTGGCCCGCGAGCGCCTCGGGCGTGGTCGGCTCGAGCACCCTGTCCGCGAGGGAACGCAGGTGCGGCTGCGTTGCGCCGAGCCGCGCGCCGGCGTTCGTGTGCGCCGTGAGCGTCCCGACCTCCAGCGCGGGGTGACGCGCCGCGAGGCGCAGGAACTCGCCCCCGGCGTACCCGGAGGCACCGGCGACGGCGACACGGAACGTGCGCGACTCAGTGCTGACCATATGCAGAACTATACATACCTATGCAGTGCGCCGGAACCTGCTTCTCGCGCCCCGGGCGCCGCGGGTCAGGCGACGAGCGGCAGGTACATGACGTGCAGACCCACGTAGCCGTGCGCCGGGCTGCGGAAGGCGCCCGGCACGGTGCCGACCACCTCGAAACCGAGCGCCCGCCACAGGCGCACCGCGACCTCGTTCGACTCCACCACCGCGTTGAACTGGATGCCGCGGAAGCCTTGCTCGCGGTGCCAGGCGACGACGTGCTCGCCGAGCGCCCGGCCCACCCCGAGCCCGCGCGCGGCGGGCGACACCATGAACGACGCCGTGCCCACGTGGTCGCCGTGGCCCGGCCGGTTCGGCCCCATCTTGGCCGTGCCCAGCAGCGTGCCGTCCGCAGCCTCCGCGACGACCGTCGCGCCCGGGGCGCGCTCCATCCAGATCTCCCGCGCCTGCTCGCTCGTGAGGTCCACCGGGTAGACGTACGTCTCGCCCTCACGCACCACCGCCTCGACGGTCGGCCACAGGGCGGGCCAGTCGTCCTCGGTCGCAGGACGGATCGTGAACGGTGCGCGGGTGTCTCGGGTCACAGGCGAAGCATAGGGTCGAGGCTGTGACCTCCCTCCCCACCGCTGTGCCCACCGCCATGCCCACCGCCATGCCCACCGTTGCGCTCGACGCGGGAGCCCTCCGGTGACGCCGGGCACCGCCGTCGAGCTCGCAAACTGGCGGCGGCGCGTCGCCGAGCTGTACGCCGCGGTCCGTGCCGCGCCCGACCCCGCGAGCGGGCACGCGACGTGGCGGGCGGGTCGCGACGCGCTCTTCCGCGACCACCCGCAGAGCCCGCTGCCGGCGGACGACCCGCTGCGGGCGACCGGGCTCCCGTCCTGGCCGTACGACGCCGCCCTGCGCTTCGAGGTGCCGCTGCGCCCGGCGCCGGCGGCGCGGCTGGAGCTCGACACGGGCGCGGACGGCACGACGACGATGGAGCGCGTCGGGGTGCTCGAGCTGCCCGGCGTGGGGACGCTCGACGCCTGGTGGCTCGCGCAGTACGGCGGCGGCCTGTTCGTCCCTCTGCGCGACGGCACCGCCGGGGACGAGACCTACGGCGGCGGGCGGTACCTGCTCGACACGGCGAAGGGCGCCGACCTCGGCGGGCACGACGGCCTCGTCGTGGTGGACCTCAATCTCGCCTACCACCCGTCGTGCCGCTACGACCCGGCGTGGACCTGCCCGCTCGCCCCGGCGGGCAACCGCGTCGACGTGCCGGTCCGCGCGGGCGAGAGGCTGGACGCGCCCCCGGCTGCGTAGGCTCGGACGCATGCACGCAGTCGTGGCCCGCGCGGCGGGTGGTCCCGAGGTCCTGGAGTACGTCGAGCAGCCCGACCCCGCGCCCGGCGCGGGCGAGCTGCTCGTCCGCGTCGCGGCGGCGGGGGTCAACTTCATCGACACCTACCGCCGGGCGGGCGTCTACCCGATGAGCTACCCGCACGTCGTGGGCGTCGAGGGGGCCGGGACGGTCGAGGCCCTCGGCGAGGGCGTGGAGGGCTTCGCCGTCGGCGACGAGGTGGCCTGGAACGAGGCGCCGGGGTCGTACGCCGAGCTCGCCGTCGTCCCCGCCGCGAACGCCGTGCGCGTCCCCGCGGGCCTCGATCTCGTCACGGCCGCCGCCCTGCCGCTGCAGGGGATGACGGCGCACTACCTCGTCGCGTCGACCTTCGAGGTCGGGCCGGGCCACGACGTCCTCCTCACCGCCGGGGCCGGCGGCGTCGGCCTGCTCGCCACCCAGCTCGCGGTCGCGCGCGGCGGGCGCGTCGTCACCACGGTGTCCTCGCCCGAGAAGGCGGCCCTGTCGTCGGCGGCCGGCGCGGCGCACACCGTCGACTACGCGGCGATGGACGACCTCGCGACCGAGCTGCCCGCCGTCGTGCGCGACCTCACCGACGGCCGCGGCGTGCACGTCGTGTACGACGGCGTGGGACGCGCCACGTTCGACGCGTCGCTCGCGTCGCTGCGGCCGCGCGGCACGCTCGTGCTGTTCGGCGGGGCGTCCGGCCAGGTGCCGCCGTTCGACCCGCAGCGGCTGAACTCCGGCGGGTCGCTCTACCTCACCCGGCCGACCCTGGCGCACTACGTCCTCACCCGGGCCGAGCTCGAGTGGCGGGCGTCGGAGGTGCTCGGGGCGGCCGCCGAGGGAGACCTGGACGTCCGGATCGGCGAGCGGCTCCCGCTCGCCGACGCGGCGCAGGCGCACCGTGCCCTGGAGGGACGGGCCACGACGGGCAAGGTCCTCCTGGTCCCCTGAGCGAGGTCCCCTGAGCGGCGCCTCCCGGACGGTGCGCGGTCACCCCGCCGTCGGGCTCGAGACGTGCCAGCGGTGCCCGTAGGGATCCACGACCCAGGCGCTGCGCCAGCCCTCCTCGGGCCCGTCGTCGACGCCCCGCTCCAGCCGGGCCCCGCCGCCGACGAGGTGCGCGACGAAGGCGTCGACGTCCTCGACCTCGATCGCCAGCGACACCGACCACCCGCCGAGCGTCGTGGGGCTGTGCACGCGCAGCTGCTCCCACTCGTCGGACAGGTAGATCGTCGCGCCGCCGATCGCGAGCTCCGCGTGCCCGACGACGCCGTCGTCCTCGATCCGGAACCGCTCTTGCGCGCCGAAGGCCCGGCGGTAGTAGTCGATGGCGCCCGCCGCGCCGCGCACCGCGAGGTACGGCACGACCGTCGCGGGGGTCCGGTCGCCACGACCGGGCGGCGCGGGGGTGGTCTCGGCGTCCTCACCGGTGTCCATGACCCCAGCGTGGCGCGGCGAGAGAGCGCGCGCTAATCTCTTGATGTCAAGAGACTTGATATCGAGAGGATTTGTCATGGCCGACTGGTCCCCCTCCGCCTACCTGCGCTACACCGACGAGCGGTCGCGCCCCTTCGGCGAGCTCGTCGCACGCGTCGTGCGCGACCCGGCGAGCATCGTCGACCTCGGCTGCGGTCCCGGCCACCTCACCCCCGTGCTGCGCGAGCGGTGGCCGGGCGCCTCGTTCGTCGGCCTCGACGCCTCTCCCGCCATGATCGAGCGCGCCCGGGCCGCCGACCCCTCGGGGCGGTACGAGCTCGCCGACGTGCGCGACCACGCCGCCGGCCGCGGCCCCGACCCCGAGGCCGACCTGGTGATCAGCAACGCCACCCTGCAGTGGGTGCCCGGCCACCGCGAGCTGCTCCCCGCGCTCGCCGCGACGGCCCTGCAGACGTTCGCGTTCTCCGTGCCCGGCAACCACGACGCCCCCAGCCACCGGCTGCTGCGCGAGGTGGCGGGCCGCGAGCCCTACTCCGCCGCCGTCGGGACCGTGGAGCGCCGCGCTGTCGCCGACCCCGCGGAGTACCTCGAGATCCTCGCCGCGCCCGGCTGGTCGGTCGACACCTGGGAGACCACCTACACGCACGTGCTCGACGGCGCGGACCCCGTGCTGCGCTGGATCTCGGCCACGGGCGCCCAGCCGGTGCTGCACGCCCTCGACGCCCACGACGCCGCGCACGGCACGGCCCTGCGCGCGCGGTTCGACGCCGAGTTCGGGGCGGAGCTCCGCGCGGCCTATCCGCGGCGCCCGTTCGGCACCCCCCTGGCGTTCCGCCGCGTGTTCGCGGTCGCCACGCGAACGACCTGACGGCGGCGGGCACGGACGGTCGTAGGCTCGCGCCGTGACCGACACCATCCACCCGATCCGCATCGGGGTCCAGCTCCAGCCGCAGCACGCCGACTACGCCCAGGTGCGCGACGCCGTCCGGCGCGCCGAGGACGCCGGCGTCGACGTGATCTTCAACTGGGACCACTTCTTCCCGCTCTCGGGCGACCCCGACGGCAAGCACTTCGAGTGCTGGACGATGCTCGGCGCCTGGGCCGAGCAGACCGAGCGCGTGCAGATCGGCGCGCTCGTCTCGTGCAACTCCTACCGCAACCCCGAGCTCCTCGCCGACATGGCCCGCACGGTCGACCACATCAGCGGAGGCCGGCTGATCCTCGGTGTCGGAGCGGGCTGGTTCGCCAAGGACTACGAGCAGTTCGGGTACGAGTTCGGCACGGCAGGCTCGCGCATCGCCGACCTGGGCGAGGCGCTCCCCCGCATCAAGGCGCGGCTCGCGGCCGGCAACCCCGCACCGACGCGCGAGATCCCGATCCTGATCGGCGGCGGGGGCGAGAAGAAGACGCTGCGCCTCGTGGCGGAGCACGCCGACGTCTGGCACTCCTTCGGCGATGTCGACACCCTGACGCGCAAGTCCGCGATCCTCGACGAGCACGGAGAGGCCGTCGGGCGCGACACCGCCGCGCTCGTGGAGCGCTCGGTCGGCGTGGGCGCCCCGCCGGAGGAGGTCGGGCAGAAGCTGCTCGACGCGGGCGCCACCCTGTTCACGATCGGCACGAGCGGGCCCGACTACGACCTGTCCCTCGTCGAGCAGTGGGTCCGCTGGCGCGACGAGCGCCGCTGACCTGCCCATCCGCTCCCGGCCGGGGTGCCAGGGTCAGCGCCCGGTGAGCACCTCGGCCAGCGGGTCGTCGTCCGCGGCCGGCTGCACGCGCAGCCGCCGTGCGGCGGGCGCCGTGGCCGCACGGGCCAGCCGGACCAGCGACTCTGGGGTGTCGTGCGAGGCGCGGACGAACCAGCCGGAGCAGGCGTCGAGGTCGCCGCGCGCGAACGCCGTCACCAGGTCGACGGTCCGCTCGACGGGCGTCCACTCCGTCCGCCCCTCGTGGGCGCGCATCGACCCCGTCATGTCCGTGCGCACGACGCCGGGGGCGACCTCCAGCACGCGCAGGCCACGGTCGTGGCCGGCGGCGTGCAGCCCGGCGCCGAGACGCATCAGCGCGGTCTTGCTCGCGTTGTAGGCGGTCGCGTCGGCGTTGTCGTGCGAGCCGGCACCGCTGTTGAGGTCGACGACCCGCCCGCCGCCGCGCGCCAGCATCCCCGGCACCACGTGCCGGGCGAGCAGGAACGGCCCGCGCACGTTCGTCTCGAGCACCGACCACCACTCGTCGGGGTCTGCCTCCCACAGCGGCACCTCGGCGTCGATGCGGCCGGCGCTGTTGACCAGCAGGTCCACGGAGCCCAGCCCGCCGTCGGCCGGGGACCCCTCCGCGACCCGCACGGCCGCTGCCACCGCCGCGGCGTCGGCGACGTCCGCGGGCAGCTCGAGGGCCGTCCGGCCGAGGTCGCGCACCTCGCGCGCGACCTCGGCCATGCGGGCGGCGTCCCGAGCGACGAGAGCGACGTCCAACCCGGCCCGCGCCAGCCCGAGCGCCACCGCGCGGCCGATGCCGCGGCTCGCGCCCGTGATCAGCGCGGTCCGGGCGGGCGGGGGCACGACGGGCCCGGCCGGCGGTGCCGACTCAGCCACGCAGCACAGCCCCCACGCGCTCGGTCGCCGCGGCGACGACCCCCTCGCGGACGGCGCGCACGTCGTCGGCGGTCAGCGTGCGGTCGGCGGCGCGCAGCCGCACCGAGTAGGCGAGCGACTTCTTGCCCTCGCCCACCTGCTCGCCGGTGAACACGTCGAAGAGTCGCGCGTCCTCCAGCAGCGGGCCCGCGCCCGCGACGACGGCGGCGTGCACGGCGTCGGCGGTCACGTCCGCGTCGACGACGAACGCGAAGTCCTCCTTCGCCGCGGGGAACGCCGACACCGGCTCGGCCACGACCGGCACGCCCCCGCCGGCGGCGATCAGCGCGCCGAGGTCGAGCTCGAACGCCACCGCCCGGGCAGGCAGGCCCAGGGCCTCGACCACCTTCGGGTGCAGCTCGCCCGCGTGCCCGACGACGGCGCCGTCGGCCAGCGCCAGCGCCGCGCAGCGCCCGGGGTGCCACGGCATCGTGCCGGAGTCGGCCCGGACCGCGACCTCCGCTCCCGCCCGCTCCGCGACGAGGCGGGCGGCGTCGAGGGCGTCCGTCCAGTCGGCCGCGCGGCCGTCGCCCCACCAGCCGGCAGGCACCGCCCGGCCGGTGAGCACGCCCGCGACGTGCCTCGGCTGGTCCGGGACGGCGGAGACGAGCGCCGCCAGGTCGTCGTCGGACGGCCGCACGCCGACCGGCAGCTGCGGCGGCGCCGAGGTGCCCGGCGTCGGCCGCGTGACCAGGCCGATCTCGAAGACCGCCACGTCGGGCAGCCCGCGCGAGACGTTCCGCCGCGCGGTCTCGAGCAGTGTCGAGAGCAGGTCGGCGCGCAGGAACGGCCGGTCGTCGGCCAGCGGGTTGGCCAGGCGCAGCGTGGTACGGCGCACGTCCTCGTCGGGCAGGCCGAGCGCGTCGAGGTCCGCCTCGCCGACGAACGGGTAGGAGAGCACCTCGACGAGGCCCGCCTCCGCGAGCGCGCGCGCCACCGACCGGCGAGCCCGCTGCTCGGGCGTGAGGCCGCGACCGCCCGGGGCGGCCGGGAGCACGGACGGGATCTGGTCGTAGCCCGCGATCCGCACGACCTCCTCGACCAGCGCGGCCGGCTCGGTGAGGTCGGGGCGCCACGACGGCGGCGTCACGCGGACCGCGTCCACGCTCGCCCCGGCGACGGCGTCCGTCACGGTGCAGCCGATCTGCTCGAGGATGCCGACCACGGTGGCGCGGTCGTACTCCACGCCCGACAGGCGCGTCGGCAGGGTGACGTCCAGGCGCACCGGCTTGGCGGCGGTCGTGGTGTCGAGGTCGCTCACCGCGGCGTCCGCGGTGCCGCCGCCGAGCTCCACGAGCAGGTCGACCACGCGCTGCGCCGCGACGGCCGGCAGGCGCGGGTCCACGCCGCGCTCGAACCGCTTGGCGGCCTCGGACGGCAGCCGGTGCCGCCGCGCCGTGCGGGCCACGGTGATCGGGTCGAAGTGGGCCGCCTCGACGAGGACGTCCGTCGTCGTGGGGCTCACCTCCGACGACGCACCGCCCATGACGCCGGCCAGACCGAGCACGCGAGCGCCGCGCTCGCCCGCGGGCGAGTCGGTGATGAGCAGGTCCTCGGCGTCGAGCGCGCGGTCGGCGTCGTCGAGCGTCGTGAGGCGCTCGCCGGGAGCCGCACGGCGGACGACGATCGGCGCCGCGACCTTGTCGAGGTCGTAGGCGTGCAGCGGCTGGCCCAGGTCGAGCATCACGTAGTTGGTGACGTCGACGGCCAGGGAGATGGACCGCATGCCCGAGCCCTCGAGGCGGCGCTTCATCCACGGCGGGGTGGGCGCGGCGGGGTCGATGCCGCGCACGACGCGCGTGACGAACCGGTCGCAGCCGACCTGCCCGTGGATCGGCGCCGAATCGTCGACCTCGACGACGAACCCGTCGGCCGTCGGGGCGGGCGGGGGCGTGACGAGGTTCTGCGGCAGCCCGCGGTCGGTGAACCGCGCGCCCGTGGAGTGGGCGTACTCGCGCGCCACGCCGCGGTAGCTGAACGCGTACCCGCGGTCCGGGGTCACGTTGATCTCGAGCACCTCGTCGCCGAGGCCGAGCAGGGCGATCGCGTCCTGGCCGGGCGTGAGGTCGGCGGCGTCGAAGCCCGCGCGCGTGAGCACGAGGATGCCGTCGTGGTCGTCCCCGATGCCGAGCTCGCGCACCGAGCAGATCATGCCGTCGGAGACGTGGCCGTAGGTCTTGCGCGCCGCGATGGCGAAGCCGCCGGGCAGCACGGTGCCCGGCAGCGACACGACGACGTAGTCCCCCACGCCGAAGTTGTGCGCGCCGCAGATGACGCCGCGAGCGCCGCCCGCGGGGACGTCGGCGTCGTCGACGCCCTTGATCTGTGTCGCGTTGTGCTCGGGGCCGACGTCGACCAGGACCCAGTTGACGGTCTTGCCGTTCTTCTGCGGCTCGGGGGTCTGCGCGAGCACGCGCCCGACGACGAGCGGGCCGGTGACCGCGGCGGGGTGGATCTCCTCCTCCTCCAGGCCGACCCTCACCAGCGCCGCCGCGAGCTGCTCCGTGGTGAGGTCCGCCGGCAGCTCGACGTGCTCGCCGAGCCAGTCAGTGACGATGCGGGGCATCAGATCTCCGTCCCGAACTGGGTGGAGAAGCGCACGTCGCCCTCCACGATGTCGTGCATGTCCGCGATCGAGTGGCGCAGCATCGCCGTCCGCTCGATGCCCATCCCGAACGCGAAGCCCTGGTACTCCTCGGGGTCGATCCCGGCCGCGCGCAGCACGTTCGGGTTGACCATGCCGCAGCCGCCCCACTCGATCCAGCCGGCGCCGCCCTTCTTCTGCGGGAACCACAGGTCCATCTCGGCGCTGGGCTCCGTGAACGGGAAGAAGCTCGGGCGCAGCCGCGTGCGCGCCTCAGGGCCGAACATGGCGCGCGCGAACGCGTCGAGGGTGCCCACGAGGTTCGCCATCGTCAGGCCCTTGTCGACCGCCAGGCCCTCGACCTGGTGGAAGACGGGCGTGTGCGTGGCGTCCAGCGCGTCGGTGCGGAACACCTTGCCCGGGCACGCGATGTACAGCGGCACGCCCCGCTCCAGCATCGAGCGCGACTGCACCGGCGACGTGTGCGTGCGCAGCACGAGGTTGGACGGCTTGTCCCCCTCGCCGGACACGTAGAACGTGTCCTGCATCTGCCGCGCGGGGTGGTCCGGGTCGAAGTTCAGCGCGTCGAAGTTGAACCACTCCGCCTCGACCTCGGGGCCGTCGGCGATCTCCCAGCCGAGGCCCACGAAGAAGTCGGCGATGCGCTCCTGCACCAGCTCGATCGGGTGCCGCGCCCCGACGGGACGGCGGTCGGTCGGCAGCGTGACGTCGACCGTCTCCTCGACGAGGACGCGTTCGTCGCGCTCGGCCTCGAGCTCGGCCTGGCGCGCGGCGATCGCCTGGTTCACGCGTCCGCGGCGCGGGCCGACGTTCTTGCCGGCGGCGGCCTTGTCCGGCCCCGGCAGTGCCCCGATGGCACGGTTGGCGAGCGCGAGCGGGCTCTTGTCCCCGGTCTGCGCGGTGCGGACCGTCTTCAGCTCGTCGAGGTCGCGCGCGGCGGCGACCGCGGCGAGGGCCTCGTCGACGGCGGAGTCGAGCGCCGCGACGTCCAGCGGGTCGGGGCTCTGCCGTTCGATGCCGGGTTCTGGGGTGGGTGCGGGCGTGGACATGCGTGCCTTCCTGAGAGGGGCCCCGCGAGGGGTGTGGGCGGCGGGGTCAGTTTATGTGCCCGCCCGGGCCGGTCAGGTCGGCGTCCGCGGTACCGCGCTCAGCGCGCGGGCGTCACCGGGGCCGGGTCCGTGGCGGGCCCGGTAAATCGGCGGTCGCGGCGTGTCACGCACCCATCATGGCACGGGCCGTCCCGTCCCGTCCCGGTCCGCCAGGGGGATCACGGCGACGTCCTCGTGCAGCGGGCCTCCCGACCGTCCCTCGCCGAGCCGGGACGCGACGACGTGCACGGCGCCGACCTCCCACGACGGGCCGCGGTACACGGCCAGCGCCCGCGCCCAGGGCACCAGGGGCGACGCCTCCGGCTCGCGTCCGCGCGGGCCGCGCGTCCCGCCGCGGGCGCCGTCGACCCTCCGCCGACCGTCCACGGCCCGCAGGGTCGCGCGCGCGACCGTGAGGTGCGGCCGTCCCGACGTGCGGTCGGAGGCGGGCAGGCCCGCCACGCCGACGGCGGCGTCCTGCGCGAGCTCGCCGGCGCGCCGCAGGTCGTCGACCGACCCGGTCACACCGACCCAGAGCGTCCGCCCGCCGAAGGTGCCGCCGCCGCTCAGGGCCAGCGCGAACGGCGGCACGTCGGCCAGGGCGATCCCCAGCGCCTCGACGTAGTCCGGCACGGCACCGTCCGGCACCTCGCCGTGGAAGGCGAGGGTGACGTGGCGCTGCTCCGGCGCCACCCAGCGCAGGCCGCGGCCCGGGTCTGCGAGGGCCGCGCCGCTCACCCCGGCGAGGGCGAGCTCCAGGTGGTCGCCGGCGTCGGCGGAGGGGTACACGGCCGTGAACAGGCGCATCCGCGCATCGTGCCACGCCCCGCTGCGGCCCGCCCCGGGCGGCGTGAGGCGTCAGCGCTGCGCGCGCCCGCTCGCGTAAAGACACACCGTGGCGGCGGTGGCCAGGTTGAGCGACTCCGCGCGGCCGCGGATCGGCACGCGCACGACGGCGTCCGCCAGCGCGCGGTCGGCCTCGGGCAGGCCCCACGCCTCGTTGCCGAAGACCCATGCGGTCGAGCCCGCCAGGTCCGGCTGCCCGGCGTCGACGGCCGGGTCGCCTGCCACGTCGAGCAGGTCGTCGAGGTCGTGCTCGCCCGTGCCGTCGGCGGCGAGGACGACGCAGCCCGCGGCGCGGACGACGGCGACGGCGTCGGCCAGGGGCAGGCCCGTGACCACGGGCAGGTGGAAGAGAGAGCCGGCGGTGGAGCGCACCACCTTGGGGTTGTGGACGTCCACGCTCTCGCCGGCGAGGACCACGAGGTCCGCGCCCGCTGCATCGGCCGCGCGGATCACCGTGCCGGCGTTGCCGGGGTCGCGGACGTTCGCGAGCACCGCGACGAGCAGCGGCCGCGAGGTGACGCCGGCCAGGGCGTCGTCGAGGCGTAGGGCGGTGGTGCGCACCACCGCGAGCACGCCCTGCGCGTCCGGGCTCATCGCCTCGAGCACCTCGGCCGTGCCGACGTGCAGGTGCAGCCCGGCGCCGCGCGCCGCGTCGACGATCTCGGCGTAGCGCTCCGCGGCGGCGGGCGTGAGGTAGACGTCCCGGACGCCGGCGGCCGCGTGGCGCACGGCCTCACGCACGCCCTGGGGCCCCTCGACGAGGAACTGTCCGTGCCGGGAACGCGCAGGACGCCCGGACAGCGCCCTGACCTGCTTGACCCGGTCCGCCCGCGGGTTCGCGAGCGTCACGTCGGGGATGCCTGGGATCATGCGCGGCATCGACAGGTCGGGGGTGTCCGGGCGTCCGGGGTGCTGAGCGGGGTGGCTCAGGCGGCCTTCGGCGCGTTGACGTCGGCCGGCAGCGCGTCCTTGGCGACCTGGACGAGCGCGTTGAACGCCGCCACGTCGTTGACCGCGAGCTCGGCGAGCATGCGGCGGTCGACCTCGACACCAGCAGCCTTGAGGCCCTGGATGAGGCGGTTGTAGGTCAGACCCTGCGCGCGGGACGCAGCGTTGATGCGCTGGATCCACAGCTTGCGGAAGTCGCCCTTCTTCGCCTTGCGGTCGCGGTACGAGTAGACGAGGGAGTGGGTGACCTGCTCCTTCGCCTTCCGGTACAGGCGCGAACGCTGGCCGCGGTAGCCGCTGGCGCGCTCGAGGGTCGTACGGCGCTTCTTGTGGGCGTTGACCGCCCGCTTCACGCGTGCCACGTGATGCTCCTTGCAGTGTCGGGGCCGGAAGTGGACCCGGCGGTCGTGGGTCCCGGTGGTGTCACCGGAATCAGCGGACCGCCGAGGGCGTCACTTGCCGAGCAGCTTCTTGATGGTCTTGACGTCGGCGGCCGAGACCACCTGGTCCTGGGCCAGACGACGCGTGCGGCGGCTGGACTTGTGCTCGAGGTAGTGGCGAGCGTTCGTCTGCTCCCGCATGATCTTGCCGCTGCCGGTGACCCGGAAGCGCTTCTTGGCGCCGGAGTGCGTCTTGTTCTTCGGCATGACTGCCGTCTCTCCTCGTGTCGGTCACCCGCCGGGTGGCGGGGACGTGGTGCGGACCGGGGCCGGCGAGCGGCCCGGTGCCAGATGGACGTTGCGGTGCGGCCTCAGCGACCTGCGCGGGGGCTCGGCTTCGGACGCGGCGCCGGCGGCCGCGGGGTGGCGGGCTTCGGCGTCGCGGGCTTCGGCGTCGCCGCGGCGGGCTTCGCCGGGGTCGCAGGCTTCGGGGCCGCAGCCGGCTTGGCCGGCGCGGAGGCAGGCTTCGACGCGGCCGCAGGCTTCGACGTCGCGGGCTTCGACGTCGCGGGCTTCGACGTCGCGGGCTTCGACGCGGCGGCCGGCGCTGCGGCAGGCTTCGTCTCGGCAGGCTTGGTCTCGGCAGGCTTGGTCTCGGCAGGCTTCGTCTCGGCGCGCGGGGCGGGCGCCGGCTGCGCGGCCTCGGGGGCCGGAGCCTCCTGCGCCTCGACCTCGGGCTCGGTCGGCTCGGGCTCCGGCGTCGGCTGCGCCGGCGCGGCCTGGGCGCGGGCCTCGGCCTTGACCTCGGACTTGGTCTTGCGCTGCGCGTTGATCTCGCTGGACCGCTTGCGCTGCTCGACCTTGGCGTCGGCCTTCTTCTTCACCGGGCCGAGCACCATGGTCATGTTGCGGCCGTCCTGCTTCGGCATCGACTCGACGAAGCCGAGGTCCGAGACGTCCTCCGCGAGCCGCTGCAGCAGACGCACGCCCATCTCGGGGCGCGACTGCTCACGACCGCGGAACATGATCATGACCTTGACCTTGTCGCCGGCCTCCAGGAAGCGGACGACGTGGCCCTTCTTGGTGCCGTAGTCGTGCGGGTCGATCTTCAGGCGGAACCGGATCTCCTTGAGGACCGTGTTCGCCTGGTTGCGCCGCGCCTCGCGCGCCTTCATGTCCGACTCGTACTTGAACTTGCCGTAGTCCATGAGCTTGGCGACGGGCGGACGGGCGTCCGGGGCCACCTCGACGAGGTCGAGGTCGGCGTCCTGGGCAAGCTTCAGGGCGACTCCCGTGGCGACCACGCCGACCTGCTCCCCGCCCGGGCCGATGAGTCGGACCTCGGGGACGCGGATCCGATCGTTGATGCGAGGCTCGCTGATGGTGATGCTCCTAAACTCGTCGGTAGACCGCCAGGGACGGGAAAGGCCCCCGACCTGAGCACAGGTGGAGGCCATCTACCGACGCCGGGGCGCGAGCGCTCCGACGACCGAGGCGGACGCCCACGAGAGGCGTCCGACCGGGACCCGGCCCCTGTCGGCGCCCGGGGGCGCTCGGTCGGTGCTCGGGTGGGATGAGATCCACTTGATGCACCTGGGCCCCGCGGCCGCTCCGTGGAGCGACGTGCTGACGGACCCAGGTCGGTCAGCTGTCAAGGCTAGCACGGGATCGCCGCCGGGCCGGCCGGTGTGGCGAGCGTCTCGACCGCCCACGTCGCGACCTTTACTGGAATCGTTCCAGAAAGTGTGGCAGGGTCGCGGCCATGACCACGGCGAGCACGGACGAGACGTTGCTGAGGGAGCGGGGCCTGCGCGTCACCGGTACCCGGCTCGCCGTCCTGCGCGCGCTCTCCGAGCACCAGCACGCCACCGCGGACGACGTCGTGCGCGCGGTGCGGGCCGACCTCGGCTCGGTGTCCGTGCAGGCCGTCTACGACTGCCTGCACGCGCTCACCTCGTCCGGCCTCCTGCGTCGCATGGAGCCGGCCGGGCACCCCGCGCGCTACGAGCGGCGCACGGGCGACAACCACCACCACGTGGTGTGCCGCTCGTGCGGTGCCGTCGCCGACGTCGACTGCACCGTGGGGCACGCGCCCTGCCTGACGCCGAGCGCGTCCCACGGGTTCGCCGTCGACCTCGCCGAGGTCACGTTCTGGGGCCTGTGCCCCGACTGTGCCGAGGGTTCCGCCGCCGACCCCGTCCCGGTGGCCGGCCCCGGCACGACCTTCTGAACCGGAACCCCCCTGAGAAAGGACGTCATCACATGACGACGCCGTTCACGACGACGCAGACCGGCACCCCGGTCGCGAGCGACGCGCAGTCCCTCACGCTGGGTGCGGACGGGCCCACCGTCCTCCACGACCGCTACCTGGTCGAGAAGCTCGCCTCCTTCAACCGCGAGCGCGTGCCGGAGCGCAACCCGCACGCCAAGGGCGGCGGCGCGTTCGGCGAGCTCGTCGTCACGGAGGACGTCTCGCAGTACACCCGCGCGGCCGTCTTCCAGAAGGGCGCGAAGAGCGAGACGCTGCTGCGCTTCTCGTCCGTCGCGGGCGAGCAGGGCTCCCCCGACACCTGGCGCGACGTGCGCGGCTTCTCGCTGCGCTTCTACACGACCGAGGGCAACCTCGACATCGTCGGCAACAACACCCCGGTCTTCTTCCTGCGCGACGCGATGAAGTTCCCGGACTTCATCCACTCCCAGAAGCGCCTCGGCGCCTCCGGCCTGCGCGACGCCGACATGCAGTGGGACTTCTGGACCCTCTCCCCCGAGTCGGCCCACCAGGTCACCTACGTCATGGGCGACCGCGGCCTGTCGAAGTCGTGGCGCCACCTCAACGGCTACGGCTCGCACACGTACCAGTGGGTCAACGCCGAGGGCGAGCGCTTCTGGGTGCAGTACCACTTCATCTCCCGGCAGGGCGTGGAGCACATGTCGTCCGAGGACGCCGAGCGGATCGCCGGTGAGGACGCGGACTACTACCGCCGCGACCTGTACGAGGCCATCGAGCGCGGCGAGCACCCCTCGTGGGACGTCAAGGTGCAGGTCATGCCCTACGAGGACGCCAAGACCTACCGCTTCAACCCGTTCGACATGACCAAGGTCTGGCCGCACGCGGACTACCCGCTGATCAAGGTCGGCACGTTCACGCTGAACCGGAACCCGAAGAACTTCTTCGCGGAGATCGAGCAGGCAGCGTTCTCGCCGGGCAACCAGGTGCCGGGTACCGGCATCTCGCCCGACAAGATGCTCATGGCCCGCGTCTTCTCCTACCCGGACGCGCAGCGCTACCGCATCGGCACCAACTACAACCAGCTGCCGGTGAACCAGCCGCACGCCGCCCCGGTCGCGAACTACATGCACCAGGGCAACATGCAGTACCAGTTCAACGGCCCCGAGCACCGCGTCTACACGCCGAACTCGTTCGGCACCCAGGGCGGCCCCGTGGCCGACCCGGCGCGCGGCGTCGAGTCCTCGTGGGAGTCGGACGGCGAGCTCGTGCGCGCCGCGCAGACCCTGCACGCCGAGGACGACGACTTCGGCCAGGCGGGCACGCTGTACCGCGAGGTCTTCGACGACGGCGCCAAGGCGCGCTTCCTCGAGACCCTCACGGGCCAGGGCCTCGCCATCACGATCGACGAGATCCGCGAGCGGTTCTTCCAGTACTGGACGAACGTGGACGCCGAGCTCGGCGCCAAGCTCCGTGCCGAGGTGTCCGCGGGTCACGTGCCCTCGCCGGCCGCCGCCGGCTCGGGCCCGGACGTCGAGCCCGTCGGGATCTGACAGGGCGGGCGACGGCGGGCCCTCCGCCGTCGCCCGCACACCGAGGCCGGGCCCTCCGCGGGGCCCGGCCTCGGCCGTCCCCGCGGGGCCGTCGCGGTCCCGCCCGATGCGAAGATGGACCCCATGAGCACCTCGCCCGACGCCTCGTCCCCCGCTACCACGACCACGAGCCCCTCCGCGGCCGACGACGCCACCCGTGACATCGCCGACGTCGCCGCGGTCGAGGTCATCACCGCCGCGGCCGTGCACCTCATGAGCGCCGCCGCCGTGAAGTGCGGCCTGGCGGAGGACGCCGACGCCCAGGGGCACCTGGACCTCGACGAGGCCCGCAAGCTGATCACCGCGCTGGCCGCGCTCGTCACCGCGAGCGCCCCCGACATCGGCAACCAGCACGCGCGCTCGCTGCGCGACGGGCTGAAGTCCCTGCAGCTCGCGTTCCGCGAGGCGTCGGTCGTGCCGGACGCGCCCGGCGAGGGCCCGGGCGAGAAGTTCACGGGCTCCGTCGTCTGAGATGTCCGCCCCGTCCGCCTGGCCGCCGCCCCCGGACCGCCCGCCGCCCCCGCCGGAGGCCGGCGCACCCGCCCGTCGCCGCGGCCGCCGCACGGCCGTGGTCGTCCTGGCCGTGCTGCTCGCCGGGGCGCTCGGCATCGGCGCGTACCTGTGGGTGACCACCGCGCGCTGGCAGGCGCACAGCGCGGCCTGGGAGGACGAGGCGCGGGGGTACGCCGACCGGGTGGCGTCCCTCGACGCCGAGCTCGACGCCACCGACGCCGAGCTCGTCGCGGCCCGCGAGCAGCTCGCCACCGCGACGGCTCGCATCACCGACCTCGCCAACGAGAAGGCCCAGCTCGGCGACGAGAACGTCGCCTCGCAGCAGTACCTCGACTACCAGCGGCGCGTGAGCGAGGCGGCCGGCGTCGTGACCACGGCGCTCGGCGACTGCGTCGACGCCCAGTCGCAGCTCATCACGTACCTCGAGGACCGCGGCTCCTACGACGCGAAGGACCTCGACCGGTTCGCCTCGGACGTCGAGACCCTGTGCCGGCAGGCCTCGAAGGCGAACGACCAGCTCGAGCAGGAGCTCGAGCCGTGACCCGACCGGGCCGCTCGCGGGGCCTGCGCCCGGCGCCGGCCCTCCTCCTCGCCGCGACGCTCGCCGGCTGCGGGGCGCTTCCCTCGCTGCCGCCCGCGGTGCCGGACGACGTCGTCCCCACGCGCGTCGCGCCGTCGGCTCCCGCGTCGCTCGCGCCCGACGGCGCGGAGGGCCTGTCCCCCGACGGCTTCGACGCCGTGCAGCGCATGGCCGTGCGCATCCGGAACGTGGGCTGCGACGGGCTGTCGACCGGGTCGGGGTTCGCCGTCGACGAGCACACGCTCGTCACCAACCGGCACGTCGTGGCCGACTCGGAGTCGCTGGAGGTCAGCACCTACGACGGGCGCGACCTCGAGGTCTCCGCCGCGGGCAGCGCGGCGCTGGCCGATCTCGCCCTGGTGCGCACCACGGATCCGCTGCCCAGCCATCCCACGCTCGCGGACGCCGACCCGCGGCCCGGTGACGCCGTCTCGGTGGTCGGCTACCCCGAGGGAGGCGAGCTGACGATCACCGCCGGCGAGGTCATCGGACCGACCACCGACCCGCTCCACGAGAACCTCGGCGAGGTGCTGCTCACCGACGCCCCGGTCGAGCCGGGCTCGTCGGGGTCGGCGGCGCTCGACGAGCAGGGCCGGGTGATCGGCGTCGTGTACGCGAAGACCTCCGACGGCCGCTCGCTGCTCGTGCCGCTGTCGACCCTGGAGCGGCTGCTGGACGACGCCGACGGGTTCCGAGCGCTGCCGCCATGCGCCCAGCCGTCCGGGCATCCTTCCGACGGCGGCCCCGCCGCGACGCCGACGCGCTAGGAGGCGCGGGTCAGCGCGCCGCGCCCACCCGCAGCTCGAGCGAGTCCACGCGGGCCGAGATCACCGTCGAGGCGCCGAGGCGGGCGTTCACCTGCGCGAGCACGCGGTCCAGCCCCGCCCGGTCCAGGCCCGGGTCGAGGGCGAGCACGACGGCGACCTCGGCGCGGCGCCCGCGCTCGGCGTGCGCGCGCACCACATGCTGCACCGGCGCGGCGGCGTCCGCGACCGCCGCGGCGATGTCCGGTTCCACCTCGAGCGCGCCGTCCGGGCCCGCGGGGACGAGCGCCGGGCGCCACTCCTCGCCCTGGGCGAGCGCCCAGACCGCCGGCCGGGGCACGAGGGCGGTCGCCGGCCCGGCCGGGTCCACGACCAGCAGCGACCAGTCCTCGCTCACCGCCGAGAGGGCGGCACGGGCGGCCTCGACCGGGACCGGGCGGGCGTCGGCGCGCCACGCCGTCATCGCGTCGACCGACGTGAAGACGGGGAGCGCCCGGCGACCGTCGGGCGCCTCGATGGCCACCACGCCGGCCGCGGCCTCCTTGTCGACGTGCAGCTCCTGCGTGCCGCCGGCCGTCTCGTGCTCGACCACGTCGGCGACGGCGAGCTCCGCGAGGACGGGCACGAGCACCCGGGTGACGGCGAGGCGCCGCACGACGTCCTCCAGCGACCCGGTGCCTGCGGCGTGCGCGCTCAGCAGCGCGGCGAGCTCGGCGTCGGCCGAGCCGTCGTCGCCCGCGAACTGCGACGTCGGCTGGATCGACTTCAGGTGCCCCGGCAGGGCACGGCCACCCTCGGCCGTCACGGCCGACCCGCCACGTCGAGGGCCTCGGGCAGCGTGAACGCCCCGGCGTACAGGGCCTTGCCCACCACGGCCCCCTCGACGCCGTCCGGCACCAGGGCGCGCAGGGCCTCCAGGTCGGCGAGGGACGAGATCCCGCCCGACGCGACCACCTTCGCCGGGGTGCGCGAGGCGACCTCCCGCAGCAGGTCGACGTTCGGGCCGCGCAGCGTGCCGTCCTTGGTGACGTCCGTGACGACGTACCGGGAGCAGCCGGCGTCGTCCAGGCGGGCGAGCACCTCCCACAGGTCGCCGCCCTCCTGGGTCCAGCCGCGGGCGGCGAGCGTCGTGCCGCGCACGTCGAGGCCGACGGCGACGGCGTCGCCGTGCTCGGCGATGACCCGCGCCGTCCACTCCGGGTCCTCGAGGGCGGCGGTGCCGATGTTGACGCGGCGCGCGCCCGTGGCGAGGGCGCGCTCGAGCGAGGCGTCGTCACGGATGCCGCCCGACAGCTCCACCTGGACGTCGAGCTCGGCCACGACCTGCGCGAGCAGGTCGGCGTTCGAGCCACGACCGAACGCCGCGTCGAGGTCCACGAGGTGGATCCACTCGGCGCCGCCCGCCTGCCAGTCGCGGGCGGCGGCCAGCGGGTCGCCGTAGGACGTCTCGGAGCCTGCCTCCCCCTGCACGAGGCGGACGGCCTGGCCGTCGGCGACGTCGACGGCGGGCAGCAGCACGAGGCGGTCGGTCATCAGGGTGTCTCCAGGTTCTACGACTGCGGGTTCTGGACGGCGGGTTCGGGTGCGGCGGTGATCGGGCCGACGACGCTCAGAGCGAGCGGACCCAGTTCTCGAGCAGGGTCGCGCCGGCGTCGCCGGACTTCTCGGGGTGGAACTGCGTGGCGGCGAGCGGTCCGCTCTCGACGGCGGCGACGAACCGGGCCTCGGAGCCAGGCGCGCCGTGCCGCGCCCAGGTGACCAGCGGCGGCGTGTAGCGCGGGTCCGCGTCGCCGTCGTGCCCCTGCGTGAACTGCTGCGCCGCGTACGAGTGCACGAAGTAGAACCGCTCGTGCTCCACCCCCGCGAAGAGGCGGGAGCCCTCGGGGGTCTCCACGGGCGACCAGCCCATGTGGGGCACCACCGGGGCGTCGAGGCGCTCGACGACGCCGGGCCACTCGCCCAGGCCCTCCGCCCGCTCCCCGTGCTCCACACCGGCGTCGAACATGACCTGCATGCCGACGCAGATGCCCAGCACGGGGCGCCCACCGGCGAGGCGCCGGTCGATCACCTGGTCGCCCCGGACGGCGCGGAGCCCGGCCATGCAGGCGGCGAACGCGCCGACGCCCGGCACCACCAGCCCGTCGGCCTCCGCGGCCCGCGTCAGGTCCGCGGTGAGCTCGACGTGGGCCCCCACCCGCTCGAGGGCTCGCACGGCCGAGCGGACGTTGCCGAAGCCGTAGTCGAGCACCACGACGTGGGAACGCCCGTCCGCGCGGGCGGGCGTCGGCGCGGGGTTGAGGTCGGCCGCCGCGCCGCCGTGCGGCAGCAGCGGCGTGATCCCCGCGGCCTCCTGGGCCGCGGCGATCCGCTCCCGGTCGGGCGTGCTGGGCGTGTCGGTGGGCGTGTCCGGCATGCGTCTCCCCTACTGCTTCTTGCGTGCCTTGCGCGCGGCGCCGGTGAGCATCCGCATCGCCTTGAAGCGGCCGATGCTCGACGACGGCACGACGCCCGGCAGGTCGGCGACCGTGAGCTGACCGGTGACGAGGTCCTCGAGGGCCTCCGGAGCGCCACCCAGCACGAGGCCCGGCGGAAGCTCGCCCTCGGCCTCGCCGTCGGCGTAGCGCACGCAGGTGAGCTGCTCGCCCTGGCGGGTCACGAGGACGAGGGGCACCCCCGCCACGAGCTTCGAGATCGCGGCGGCGGCCCGGGCGGGCGCGCCGTCGCTCGTGTCGCGCAGGATCGCGAGCGCGCCGACCGGGGTCGGCGCGGCGTCGACGTCGAGCTCGGCGAGCGAGCACGCGGCCGCCAGGGGCTCGGCGCCCGCGATCTGGGTGATGAGGACCGCCAGCTCGGGGTCCGCGGAGGCGCCGTCGAGGCCCGACAGGTCGTCGGGGATCTCGAAGCCCTCGGGCAGGTCGTCCGGCAGGTCCGGCTGCGGGTCGGGGTGCCGGTCGGGATCGGTGGTCATGCGGCTACAGCGCACCCTTCGTGGACGGGACGCCCTCGACGCGCGGGTCGGGGGCGACGGCGGCGCGCAGCGCACGGGCGAGCGCCTTGAACTGGGCCTCGACGATGTGGTGCGGGTCGCGGCCCGCGAGGACCCGCACGTGCAGGCAGATGCCGGCGTGATGGGCGATCGACTCGAGCACGTGCCGGGTGAGCGACCCGGTGAAGTGTCCGCCGATGAGGTGGTACTCCTGCCCCTCCGGCTCCCCCGAGTGCACGAGGTACGGGCGTCCCGAGACGTCGACGACCGCGAGCGCGAGCGCCTCGTCGAGGGGCACGGTCGCGTCGCCGTAGCGGGAGATGCCGCGCTTGTCGCCGAGCGCCTCGCGCAGCGCCTCGCCGAGCACGATGGCGACGTCCTCGACGGTGTGGTGCGCGTCGATGTGGGTGTCGCCGGTCGCCCGCACGGTGAGGTCGATCAGCGAGTGCTTGCCGAGCGCGGTGAGCATGTGGTCGTAGAACGGCACGGTGGTCGAGATCTCCGTGCGCCCCGTGCCGTCCAGGTCCAGCTCGACGACGACGCTCGACTCGCTCGTCGTGCGCTCCACGCGGGCCGTGCGGTGCTGCATCAGTCCTCCTTCTCGGGCGCCGCGGCGCCGGTGACCGTCTCGCTGACGACCTCGATGAACGCCGACCGGAACGCGGCGTTCTCGTCGGGCGTGCCGACCGAGACGCGCAGCCAGCCCTCGGGCCCGGTCTCGCGGATGAGCACCCCGCGGTCCAGCAGGCCCTGCCAGACGGCGTGCCGGTCGCCGAACGTGCCGAACAGCACGAAGTTCGCGTCGGAGTCCGCCACCTGCAGCGGGCGACCGTCGACCTCCTGCGCACGCAGCCAGTCCACCAGTGCGTCGCGCTCGTCGCGCAGGTCGCGCACCTGCGCCCGCAGCTCGTCGTGGTGCGCCAGCGCGCCCCGCGCGGCCGCCTGCGTGACGGCCGACAGGTGGTAGGGCAGCCGGACGACGCGCAGGGCGTCCACGAGCCCGGTGGACGCGGCCAGGTAGCCGAGCCGCAGCCCCGCCGCGGCGAAGGCCTTCGACATCGTGCGCGAGACCGCGAGGTGCGGGTGCGCACCGAGCAGCTCGAGGGCCGACGGCGTGCCGGGGCGACGGAACTCCGCGTAGGCCTCGTCGACCACGACGACGGCGCCGGCGCGGCGGCCGTCGCGCTCGGGGGCGTCGGGCACCTCGACCTTCGCCGCGGCGTCCAGGACCGCCTCCACCGTCGCGAGCGGCAGCGCCGTACCGGTCGGGTTGTTCGGGCTGGCGAGGAGGATCACGGAGGGCCGGACCTCCGCGATCGTCGCGACCGCGTGGTCGACGTCGAGCGTGAAGTCGCTCTCGCGGCGGCCGGTGACCCACCGCGTGTGCGTGTCCCGCGCGTACTCCGGGTACATCGAGTAGGTCGGCGCGAAGGACAGCGCGGTGCGGCCCGGGCCGCCGAACGCCTGCAGCAGGTGCAGCATGACCTCGTTGGAGCCGTTGGCGGCCCAGACCTGGTCGGGCGCGACCCGTACCCCGGACTCGAGCGCCAGGTAGTCCGCCAGGTCGCCGCGCAGGGCCGTGAAGTCACGGTCGGGGTAGCGGTTGAGCCCGCGCGCCGCGTCGGCGACATGGCGGGCGATCGTCCCGACGACCGCCTCCGACGGGGCGTACGGGTTCTCGTTGACGTTCAGCCGCACGGGCACGTCGAGCTGCGGGGCGCCGTAGGGCACCTCGGCCGCGAGCTCGGGACGCAGCGGCAGCCGCGCGCCGTCGACGCCGCCCGCGGGTGCGGCGGCGGACAGGGGGGTGGTCACCGCGCCAGTCTACGGAACCGCGGGAGCCCCCGGTGGCGGCGTCCGTCCCTCGACCTCGTGCCCGCGCCGCCGGCGGACCGGCCGCGTGGGTCACCTGCCGACCTGGCCCGGAGGACCACTTTGTGAAGGATTGCACATGTCGCGAACGGCCTGGTTCCGCGCCTTGTGACAGCCTTCACAAGGCTTCGGGGCTGCGACGCGGGCGCATGGTACCTACCGTCGAGGTATCAGCAGTTCGTTCGTGTGGGCCGCGCCGAGCGGCCCGTGAGAGGGAGAAGCAGATGAGCACCATGCAGGCCGCGGTCGTCCACTCGTTCACCGAGCCCCTGTCCGTCGAGGACCGCGAGATCCCGACGCCCGGGCCGCACGAGGCCCTGGTCAAGGTCGACTACACCGGCGTGTGCCACACCGACCTGCACGCCGCGCACGGCGACTGGCCGGTCAAGCCGGCCCCGCCGTTCGTCCCGGGCCACGAGGGCGTCGGGCACGTCGTCGCCGTCGGGGACCAGGTGACCCGCGTCAAGGTCGGCGACACGGTCGGCAACGCCTGGCTGTGGAGCGCCTGCGGCGAGTGCGAGTACTGCGAGACCGGGTGGGAGACCCTCTGCCCGGACCAGAAGAACGGCGGCTACTCCGTCGACGGCTCGTTCGGCCAGTACATGCTCGTCGACGCGCGGTACGCGCCGATCGTCCCCGAGGGCGTGGACCTGTCCGCCGTCGGGCCGATCCTGTGCGCCGGCGTCACCGTCTACAAGGGCCTCAAGGTCACCGACACGAAGCCCGGCGAGTGGGTGCTGATCTCCGGCATCGGCGGCCTCGGCCACATCGCCGTGCAGTACGCGGTCGCCATGGGCCGCCGCGTCGCCGCGGTCGACGTCGACGACGCCAAGCTCGAGCTGGCGCGCCGGCACGGCGCCGAGGTGACCGTGAACGCTGCCACCTCCCCCGACGCCGCGTCCGAGCTGCAGGAGAAGACCGGCGGCGGCGTGCACGGCGCGCTCGTGACGGCCGTCAACGCCCACGCGTTCCCGCAGGCCGTCGGCGCGCTGCGCCGCGGCGGCACCGTCTCGCTCGTCGGCCTGCCGCCGGAGAAGTTCCCGCTGGACATCTTCACCACGGTCCTGTTCGGGCTCACCGTGCGGGGCTCGATCGTCGGCACGCGCAAGGACATGGCGGAGGCGCTCGACTTCTTCGCCCGCGGCAAGGTCGACCCGACCTACACCGTGCGCCCCCTCGGCGACATCAACGCGATCTTCGACGAGATGATCGCGGGGCGCATCGACGGCCGCGTCGTCATGGACATGCGGAGCTGACGTCACCGCGGCGGACGGCAAGCCCGGCGGCACGTGCCGCCGGGCCCCGCCGGTGAGCAACCGTGCGTGCGCCCGTCACGCGAGCACGACGTCCTCCCCCGAGACCTCGACCTGGATCGCCGGGAGCGGCTCGGGCGCCGGCCCGCCGAGGACGGCGGCGTCCGTCAGCGCGTAGCGCGACTGATGGCACGGGCACAGCAGCTCGCCCTCGCCGGGCGCGACCGTGCAGCCCGCGTGCGTGCAGATCGCGCTGAACGCATGCACCTCGCCCTGGGTCGGCTGGGTCACGAGCACGTCCTGGCCCCCGACCTTCGCGGCGACGGCGCCGCCCACCGGGACGTCGGCGAGCGCGACCACGACGGTGCCCGCCCCCGCCGCGCTCGCAGAGGCCGCCGCCTCCTGCGGCGTCGGCTTCTGCTCGGCGCAGGCGGCGAGCACCCCGGCGCCGGCGATCGCGCCTGCGGCCGCGCCCGTGCCGCGCAGCAGCTGTCGCCGGGTCGGGCCGCAGTCGCAGGCCGCCCTGTCGAGCGCACCCTTCGCCTGGGGCACGTCGGGCACGTCCGGCACGGTCGGGTGGGTCGACGGGCTGATCGTCATGGCGCCTCCGGTGGGTCGGGCCCCGGCCCGCCGGACGCTTCCGCTGACGGCACCACCGAGGAGTGGGAGCATCATCATCATGGACACGTCCCACGGCGCGGTGCCACCTCGGCCGCGGTCCCAGAGCCCGGCCCGACCGCCCGCGGCGCGCGGCTGGCGGCTGGCCGCCGCGCTCGCGGTCCTGGTCTCGGCCGTCGTCCACGTCGTGCTGTACGTCGACGGCTACGACACCATCGCCGTCGTCGGCCCACTCTTCCTCCTCAACGCCGTGGCCGGGGTCGTGCTGGCCGCGCTGCTGGTCGTCTGGCGGCACTGGCTGCCGCTGGTCGGCGGGATCGGCTTCGGCGGCCTGACCCTGCTGGCGTTCGTGCTGTCGACGACGGTCGGCTTCTACGGCGTCAACGAGACGTTCGCGGGCACCACCGAGATCGTCGCCGCGGCGGCCGAGGTGGTCGCGGTGGTGGCGTCGGCCGTGGCGCTCCTGCGGGAGTACGTGCGCTGACGGGCCTGTGGAGGGCGGGCCGACGTCGTCGGCGGCGCCCCCTACGATCGAGGACGTGAGCCACCCCGACGACCCGTACGCCGACCTCGTGTTCGACCCGACGGACGAGGACGTCCCGCCGCCTGACGACCAGGCGCCCGAGCGCGAGCCCGAGAGCGAGCACGGCGCCCCGCCCTCGGCCCCGTCTCCCGCGATCCCGACGGACGCCCCGGGGCCCGACGCAGCCAAGCGGGCGAAGCTCGCGATGCTCCGCGGCCTGCTCGACAGCGCGGGCGAGGGCGGCGGCACGCTGCGCGAGCAGGCCGAGGAGGCGCTGCGCGCGCTCGTCGGCCGGGAGGACGCCGCGTTGCGCGAGGACCAGTGGCGCGCGATCGAGGCCCTGGTCGCGTTCCGCCGTCGTGCGCTCGTCGTGCAGCGCACCGGGTGGGGCAAGTCCGCCGTGTACTTCGTCGCCACGTCGCTGCTGCGGTCCCGGGGAGCGGGGCCCACCGTCATCGTCTCGCCGCTCCTGGCACTCATGCGCGACCAGATCGCGGCGGCGGCGCGTGCCGGGATCCGCGCCGTGACGATCAACTCGTCGAACGTCACCGAGTGGGACCAGGTGCACGCGGCCATCGCGGCCGGCGAGGTGGACGTGCTGCTGTGCTCGCCCGAGCGCCTCAACAACCCGGCGTTCCGCGACGAGGTGCTCCCCCGCCTCGCGGCCGACGCCGGCCTCGTGGTGATCGACGAGGCGCACTGCATCTCCGACTGGGGCCACGACTTCCGGCCCGACTACCGCCGCATCCGCACGCTGCTCGCCGACCTGCCGCCCGGCATCCCCGTCCTCGCGACCACGGCCACGGCGAACGCCCGCGTCACCGCCGACGTCGCCGAGCAGCTCGGCGTGCACGGCGCGGCGCCCGGCGGCGGCTCTGCCCCGGACGAGGACGTGCTCGTGCTGCGGGGCGGCCTGGACCGCGAGTCGCTGCACCTCGCCGTGCTCGAGCTCCCCGACCAGCCCACGCGCGTGGCGTGGCTCGTCGAGGCGCTGCAGGACGTCGAGGGGTCGGGCATCGTCTACTGCCTCACCGTGTCCGCCGCCGAGCAGGTGGCCGAGCAGCTCCGGGGCGCGGGCCTGGCCGTCGCCGCCTACACCGGGCGGACCGACCCCACCCAGCGGGAGCAGCTCGAGGAGGACCTCAAGGAGAACCGGGTCAAGGCCCTGGTGGCGACGTCCGCGCTCGGCATGGGCTTCGACAAGCCCGACCTCGCGTTCGTCGTGCACCTCGGTGCCCCGTCCTCCCCCATCGCCTACTACCAGCAGGTGGGCCGCGCCGGCCGTGGCGTGGACGACGCCGTCGTCGTGCTGCTCCCCGGGCACGAGGACCGCGCGATCTGGGACTGGTTCGGGTCGCAGGCGTTCCCCGCCGAGCCGCAGGTCCGCGCCACGCTCGGGGCCCTCGGGGACTCCGAGGGCGCGCAGTCCACCGCCGCGCTGGAGACGCAGGTCGACCTCAAGCGGTCCCGGCTGGAGACGATGCTCAAGGTGCTCGACGTCGACGGCGCCGTGCGCCGCGTGCAGGGCGGCTGGGTCGCCACGGGCACCCCGTGGGCGTACGACGCCGAGCGCTACGCGCGGGTGGAGGCCACCCGCCAGGCCGAGCAGCAGGCGATGGTCGACTACGTGGCCACCTCCGGGTGCCGGATGGCGTACCTGCGCGCCCAGCTCGACGACCCGGAGCTGCCGGACGGCTGGGCCTGCGGTCGCTGCGACCGGTGCGACGGCGTCACCCTGCCCGCCGTCCCCGACGCGGAGGCCGTCGCCGCCGCGCGGGCCGACATGGACCGACCCGGCGTGGAGGTCGGGCCGCGCGCGATGTGGCCGTCCGGGCTCACGGCCCTCGGCCTCGACCTCAAGGGCAAGATCGCGCCCGAGGAGCGCGCCGAGCCCGGTCGTGCGGTGGCCCGGCTCGACGGCCTGGGGTGGTCCGGTCCGTTGCGGGACCTGTTCGCGGCCGGCGCCCCGGACGGCGAGGTGCCCGTGCCGCTGCGGCACGCCGCCGCTCGCGTCCTCGACGACTGGGACGCGATCCGCCCGGACGGCACCGAGACCTCCGATCCCGCCGCGGAGGGCGGCCGCCGCACGACGATCGAGGGGGTCGTAGCGGTGCGGTCCACGACGCGCCCGCAGCTGACGTACCACCTGGCGTCCGGGCTGGCCGCTTACCTGGGCGTGCCGCTCATCGGCGCCGTCGGCCCGGTCGCCGGCGCCGAGCAGCCCGACCGGCACGACGTGAACTCGGCGATGCGGCTGGCGGGGGTGGCGCGGCGCCTGCAGCTGGAGCTGGGCGAGGCCGCCCTGCGCGGCCTTCCCGGGCGCACCGTCCTGCTGGTGGACGACTGGACCGAGTCAGGCTGGACGCTCACGGTGGCCGCCCGGCTGCTGCGCCAAGCCGGTGCCGCGGCGGTGCACCCGTTCGTGCTCGGGGTGCGCTGACACGCCGACGACGCCCGGGAGCGTGGGTGCGCTTCAGCCGTCGAGCAGGCCCCGGACGTCGTCGGCCGCGAGCGCCCGGGCGAAGGTGCCCGCGGCGTCGTCGAGCACGGCGTCGAACAGCGCGGCCTTGCGCTGCGCGAGCGCCATGACCTTCTCCTCGATCGTGTCCTGCGCGACGAGGCGCGTCACGACGACGTTGCGGGTCTGGCCGATGCGGTGCGTCCGGTCCACGGCCTGCGCCTCCGTGGCGGGGTTCCACCAGGGGTCGAGCAGGTAGACGTAGTCGGCCTCGGTGAGGTTGAGCCCGACCCCACCCGCCTTGAGCGAGATGAGGAACACCGGCGCGTCGCCCTCCTTGAAGGCGCGGACGACGTCGGCCCGCCGGCGGGTGGCGCCGTCGAGGTAGACGACGGGCAGGCCGGCCGCGGTGACGCGCTGCGCGACGCGCCGCAGGAACGACGTGAACTGCGAGAAGACGAGGGCCCGGTGCCCCTCGGCCGCGATCTCGGTCAGCTCGTCGGTCACCACGTCGAGCTTGGCGGAGCCCACGCCCGCGTAGGCGTCATCGAGCAACGAGGCGTCGAGCGCGAGGCGCCGCAGCGTGGTCAGCGACCGGAAGATCGCCACCCGGTTCGCGTCGAAGTCCTCCAGCAGCCCGAGCAGCCGCTGCCGCTCGCGCTGCAGGTGCGTGTCGTAGACCTTGCGGTGGTCGGGCGTGAGGGGGACGCGCAGCACGCGCTCGGTGCGCTCGGGCAGCTCGGGGGCGACCTGATCCTTGGTGCGGCGCAGCACGAGCGGGCGGATCCGGCGCTTGAGCCGCGCGAGCGCGCGGTTCCCGGCTGCCACCACCTGGGGGTCGTCGTCGGCGGCCGCGGCGTCGACCAGCCGCGCCGTCTCGGCCTTGAAGCGGTGCATCGACGGGTAGAGGCCCGGCGCGACGATCGCGAGAGCGGCCCACAGCTCCATGAGGTTGTTCTCGAGCGGCGTGCCCGTGATCGCGAGCTTGAACGGGGCCCGCAGCATCCGGGCGGTCTCGTGCGCCCGTGTGCGGGGGTTCTTCGCCACCTGCGCCTCGTCGAGGATCAGCCCACCCCACTCGTGGGCGTCGAACGCGTCGAACTCGAGGCGGAAGACGGCGTACGACGTGACGACCACGTCGGCCCCGCGGGCGAGCTCGGCCAGGTCGGTGCCGAGCGTGCGCGACGTGGCGGGCATCGCCACCACCCGCAGCCCGGGCGTGAAGCGCGCCGCCTCGTCCACCCAGTTCCCCACCACCGACGCGGGCGCCACGACGACGAACGGCGGGGCGTCCGGTGCCGTCGTCCGCGCGTGCGCCAGGAACGTGAGGGCCTCGACCGTCTTGCCGAGTCCCATGTCGTCGGCCAGGATCCCCCCGAGCCCGTGCCGCCAGAGGAAGGCCAGCCACTCGAACGCCTGCCGCTGGTACGGCCTCAGCTCGGCCCGCACGCCCTCGGGGACGTCCAGCACCTCAGCGACGCGCTCCCCCGCCGCGAGCGCGCGCAGGCCGGCCAGCGAACGCCGCCATGCCTCCGCGGCCTCGACGACGTCGGCGACGTCCTCGAGCCCGCCCCACAGGTCGGCGTCGTAGCGGCTGACCCGCGCCTTGCCCGGCCGGTCGCTCAGCGCGGTGGCCTCCGTGATGAGGCCGCGCAGGCGGCCCAGCACCGGGTTGTCGAGGCGCAGCCACGACCCGTCGACCAGCAGCAACCGCTTGTCGCCGCGCGCGAGGGCCGTGAACAGCCGGGCGAACGGGATCTCCTTGCCCGCGACGGTCACCGAGACCCCGAGGTCGAGCCAGTCGGCGTCCCCCGAGGGCGCCCCGGAGACGACCACGCGGGGGGCGGCGTCCAGGTGCAGGTAGTGCGGCACGTCGCTCGCGTCGACGCGCACGTCCGTCGCGGCCGCCAGCGCGGGGAGCACGCCGTGGGCGAGGTCGAGGGCGTCCAGGCCCTTCACCTCCGTCCGGCCGGCGAGGTCGAAGCGCTCGAAGCCCGGCACGCCTCGGACGGTCGCCTGGGCCTTGGCGCGGATCTCGGCCTCGGCGTCCGGGTCCCGCACCGGGTCCGACGCCGCCCCGTCCAGCGGGACGCGACGCGCCGAGCCCGCGCCCGGCGCCGGGTGCCCGGGCGCCGGGTACTCGAACCACCACGACAGGAGCGCGTGCTCCGGCGACGCGAAGGCCACCTCGGCGACCAGCACGGGACGCGGCGGGTCGGGCAGCGCGACGGACCCGTCGGACACGACGCGCACGGCGCGGCGGAGCACGGGGAGGTGCTCGGCGTAGAGCTCCCCCACGTCGTCGCCCGGCACCTCCACCCGGCCGACGACGACGAGCTCGCGCGCGGCGTCGGACAACCGGCGGGGCGCGGGACCGAGCCGAAGCACGGTCCGCCGGTCGGAGGCCTCGACCGCGTACAGGCCCGTGTCGCCCACCGCGCCGAGCGGGGACCCGGGCTCCGCGTCGACGCCGTCGAACGCCACGACCGGGTCGAGGCGCACCCCACCGTCCGCCGCCCCGACCGTCAGCCGAAGCTCCGCCGCGTCCGCCAGGAGCACCTCGTCGCGCGACCCGTGCGCGACGAGCGGGATCTCCAGGTCGGCCGCCTCGGCCAGCAACGCCCACAGACCGCGCCCGCCGGCGGCCAGGGGGCGCCAGGCACGACGGCCGCGACCGAACCCGCCTCCGTCGCCGAGCGCGGACCCCAGGTCGGCGAACCAGCGTCGCACCTCGGGGGCGGGCGTCGCACGCACGTCGGCGAACGCGTACAGGCCGGTGGCCAGCGCCTCCCAGCTCGCCTCGGGGGCGACCTTCCAGCCGGTGCGGCCGGGCACGACCGGCCGCACCGAGAGCTCCGGGGGCAGGCCGCCGAACGCCTCGTCGAGCCGGAACCGCAGCGCGACCGGGAGGACACCGCCGTCGCGGGCGGCGGGCTCGCGCGATCCGGGGTCCCGGGCCCCGGTCACCCCGGCCAGGCGCCCGCGCCAGCCGACGGGCACGTCGTCGTCACCGGCGTCGGCCCCCGCGGCGTCGGTCGCCTCGGGGTCAGCGCCGACGTGCAGCAGCACGGCAGCGACGTGCTTGCAGTCCTCGCGGACCGGGCAGCTGCAGGTCGATCCCTCGTAGCCGTACCGCCCGTCGGGCCCGACGGTGAACGACACGCGGCAGCTGTAGGGCTGGCTCCCGCTGCCCGCGACGCGGGCCGTGAGCTCCCGCGCGTCAGGGTCCCAGTGCCACGCGCGCACCATGCCCGCGCGCTGGTAGCCCTGGGCCCTCCGGAACGCCGCGCTCCCGACGAGGTCGCCCACCACGACCGGGTCGAGGCGGGGTGGCGGCGCGGGCATGCGTCCATGCTCGCACGGCCCTCCGACGCGGCCGCCGGTGTGAGCCCCGTGGTGCTTGGCACACTATTCGTCCGAGCCGTGGGAGCAGGGCGTCGACGCGACGGCCTCGCTCCGGCGCCGACGGTCAGGCGCCGATGTTCAGTTGCCGCAGCTCAGGTGCCGCAGCTCAGGTGCCGCAGCTCAGGTGCCGCAGCTCAGAGGAAACGCCCGCGGACGGCCTCGCCGTGCGCGGGCAGGTCCTCGTCGTTCGCGACGGCGACGATGCGGTCGGCCAGCTCCTCGAGCGCGTCGCGGGTGTACTCCACGACCTGCACGGACTTGAGGTAGGCGTGCACGCCGAGGCCGCTGGAGAAGTGCGCGGAGCCGCCGGTGGGGAGCACGTGGTTGCTGCCCGCCATGTAGTCGCCGAGGGAGACCGGCGACCACGGACCGACGAAGATCGCCCCCGCCGAACGCACGCGCTCGGCGAGCGCCGCGGCCCCCTCGGTCTGGATCTCCAGGTGCTCCGCGCCGTAGGCGTCCACCACCGCGAGGCCCTGCTCCAGGTCGTCGACGAGCACGACGGCGGACTGCGGCCCGCCGAGCGCCTGCAGGACGCGCGCGGAGTGCTTGGTGGACCCCACCAGGTCGCTCAGCCGGGCCTCCACGGCACCGGCGAGCTCCACGGACGGGGTGACCAGCACGGAGGCGGCCATCGGGTCGTGCTCGGCCTGGCTGATGAGGTCGAGGGCGACGTGCCCCGGGTCGGCGGTGGCGTCGGCCAGCACGGCGATCTCCGTGGGCCCTGCCTCGGCGTCGATGCCGACGACGCCGCGCACCAGGCGCTTGGCCGCCGTCACGTACACGTTGCCCGGGCCCGTCACGACGTCCACCGGCTCGCACAGCACGTCGCCGTCCTGCGGCTCGGTGCCGGCGGCCCCGTACGCGAACATCGCCACCGCCTGCGCCCCGCCGACCGCGTAGACCTCGTCGACGCCGAGCAGCGCGCAGGCCGCGAGGATCGTCGGGTGCGGCAGCCCGCCGGCGTCCTTCTGCGGGGGCGACGCGACGGCGAGCCCGGGCACCCCGGCCTCCTGCGCGGCGACCACGTTCATGATCACGGACGACGGGTAGACGGCGCGGCCGCCGGGCACGTACAGGCCCACGCGCTGCACCGGGACCCACCGCTGGCGCACGACGGCGCCGGGCGCGAGCTGCGTGGCGTGCTCGGTCGGCACCTGAGCGGCGTGCACCGCGCGCACGCGGCGGATCGCCTCCTCCAGGCCTGCCCGCACCTGCGGGTCGAGCCCTTGGAGTGCGTCGGCCAGCGCGGCCGCCGGGACCCGCAGATGCTCCGGTCGCACACCGTCGAGGCGCTCCGACTGGTCCCGGAGCGCGGCGGCGCCGCGGGCCCGGACGTCGGCGATGATCGGGGTGACGGCCTGGATCGCCTGGTCCACCCCGACCTCGGGGCGCGGCAGCACCCCGAGCAGCTCGGTGCGGGTCAGGTCCTGCCCGCGGAGGTCGATGCGTCGGATCACCCGGCCAGTCTAGGCAGCGCGCACCGCCGCCCGGGCGCCGGTGCCGGAGAATGGACGCATGAGCGCCGAGCACGCAACCACGGACGTCCCGATCCGCGACGACATGATCCGCCTGGGCCAGTTCCTCAAGCTCGCGGGGCTGGCCGAGTCCGGCACGCACGCCCGCGACCTGGTCGCCGACGGCGAGGTCAGCGTCAACGGCGAGGCGGAGACCCGGCGCGGTCGCCAGCTCGTCCGCGGCGACCGCGTCACCGTGGCGCTCCCCGAGGGGGACGAGACCGCCGTCGTCGCCTGATGCGGACCGTGGTGGGCGTTCGTGCGGCGCCGTGGCGTGCGCCGACAGCACCGAACGAGCGCCCACGACGATCAGGCCATGTAGGTGGAGGCCATCGCGCGGTCGGGGGTGAGGCGCAGGACGACGCGCTCGGGATCGTGCTCGAGCGGCCGGTAGCGCTTCCTGTACCGCACGACGGCGTCCGCGACCTCGTCCGGGTCCTCGCTCACCTCGATCGTCCCCTCGAGCGTCAGCCACCGCCCGCCGTCGACCTGGCAGAGCGCGGCCCGCGGCCGGCCCCCGTCGGCCGTCGCCCGGCGCGCGTTGGCGACCTTCGTCGACGTGCGCCGTGCCGTGGTGCGCGCGATCCCGGCGTCGGCGTCCCAGGTGAAGGCGACAGGCACGACGTGCGGGCTGCCGTCCGCGCGCAGGGTGGTGAGGGTGGCGAGGTGGCGCTCGGTGACGAACACGAGCTGCTCGGGGTTGAGGCGGAACACGCCCCGAGCCTACGGCCGCCCGTGGCCGCCCACCGATGAGTCCGGAGGCGTGCTGCGGTCCCACGACCGACCGGACGGCCCTGCTCGTCGGTCCCGACGACCTGGTCCGGCTGCTCGACGTCGTCGACGGGCGCGACCATCCGTCGCGGACGAGCACGTGCGGCACTCCGGGCAGCCGGTCGAGGGGCGGCGCGAGGGCTGCACGGCCGGCATCTGGAGCGTCAGGACGCCGCGCACCTGCACCATCGCGGCGTGACGTTCGCCGTCCTCTGCGAGGGCCCCGGGGCGAGGTCGCGCCCGTCGTGGGACTCATGGGCTACCGCGTGCCCTGGTACTCGATGGGGTCTTCCCTCACGAACGAGACCACGCACCGCGGCGTCGAGGTGATCATGACGCTGGCGCAGCTGCTCGACCTGACCGTGTTCGGGCGGCAGGAGCGCTGGGAGGACTCCCCCGCCGGGTGGCCGCAGCACCCGACCGCCACCGAACGGCCGCCGAAGACCGCCCGGCGGTCGTGCCGTCAGAAGCCGTCGGTGAGGATCGGCGGCACGCGGGTGCCGTGCCGGCCTTCGTCGTGCAGGGCGCGCAGCACCACCAGCTCGTGCGGCACGACCGGTTCGGGCAGCGCGACGAACGGGAACCACCGCAGGTCCGCGACCTTGGCCGGCTCGCGGATCTGCGGGCTGCCCGCCCAGCGGGTCGCCGTGAAGAAGAAGTCGACCCGCTGCTCGAGCGCCGGGCCGCCGGGCTCCCCGCGGTGCATCGTCGTCACGGGCACCAGGTCGGCGGGGTCGACGACGACGCCGAGCTCCTCGCGGGCCTCCCTGACGGCCGCCTCCCGCACGGACTCGTCAGCCTCGACGTGGCCGGCCGCCGCCGCTGACCAGTGCCCGTCCCTGAACCCCGTGCCCTGCCGCAGCTGCAGCAGCACCTGGCCCTCGCGGCGCAGGAAGACGTACGCCGCCGGCACCACGCGGAAGCTGTGGCCGGCGGAGCCGTCGTCCCAGGTGGCGATGCCGGTGGTGCCGTGTGTCGCGCTCACGACAGGCAGCTCGGGCCGAGGAGGGCCTTGAGGTCGCCGAACAGCGCGGGCGACTTCTCGACCCGCAGCGTGTCCGCCGCGCGCACCACCGTCCGCTTGCCGGGCTCCGCGACGCTCACGTGCACCTCCGCCGAGCCCGGGTGCGTGGCGAGCACCTCGCGCAGCCGCACCATGACGGGCTCGACGCAGCGGGTGTGCGGCACGGTGACCAGCACGGGCGCGTCGGCGACGGCGGACGTGTCCGGCAGCGACACCTCCATCGCCTGCAGCTGCATCTGGTCGTCGCGGCGCCGCACGCGGCCGCGCAGCGTGACGACCTGGTCCTCCGCGAGGATCGTCGAGTACGCGAGGTACGTCTCGCCGAAGAACATCACCTCGACGGCACCCTCGAGGTCCTCGACCGTGACGGCCGCCCAGGGGTTGCCGTTCTTGCTCATCTTGCGCTGCACGCTGGTGAGCAGACCCGCCACCGTGACCTGGGAGCCGTCCTGCCGCCCCTCGTCGGCCATCAGCGACGCGATCGACGTGTCCGCCGCCCGCGCCAGCACGTGCTCCAGGCCTGACAGCGGATGGTCCGACACGTACAGCCCGAGCATCTCGCGCTCGAACGCGAGCCGCTGCTTCTTGTCCCAGTCGGGCAGGTCGGGCACGTCGACGGCGAACGTCATCGCCGCGTCCTCCTCCGCACCGCCGAAGCCGGCGAAGAGGTCGAACTGGCCCTCGGCCTCCTTGCGCTTCACGGAGATGACCGAGTCCACGGCCTGCTCGTGCACCACGAGGAGAGCCCGGCGCGGGTGGCCGAGCGAGTCGAACGCCCCGGCCTTGATGAGCGACTCGATGGTGCGCTTGTTGCAGACCACGGCCGGCACCTTGTCGAGGAAGTCCGTGAACGAGGTGAACGCGCCCTTCTCCTCGCGCGCGGCGATGATCGCGTCCACGACGTTGGCGCCGACGTTGCGGATCGCCGTCAGGCCGAAGCGGATGTCGTCGCCGACGGCGGTGAACTTGGCGGCGGAGTCGTTGACGTCGGGCGGCAGCACCGTGATGTGCATGCGACGGCACTCGCCCAGGTAGAGCGCCATCTTGTCCTTGTCGTCCCGCACGCTCTGCAGCAGGCCGGCCATGTACTCGGTCGGGTAGTTCGCCTTGAGGTACGCCGTCCAGTACGAGACGACGCCGTACCCGGCGGAGTGCGCCTTGTTGAACGCGTACCCGGCGAACGGCACCAGGGTGTCCCAGACCGCCTGGATCGCGGGCTTGGAGTAGCCGCGCTCCTTCATGCCCGCCTCGAAGGGGACGAACTCCTTGTCGAGGATCTCCTTCTTCTTCTTGCCCATCGCGCGCCGCAGCAGGTCGGCCTGGCCGAGCGAGTACCCGGCGAGGATCTGGGCGGCGCGCTGCACCTGCTCCTGGTAGACGATGAGGCCGTACGTCTCGCCGAGCACCTCGCTGAGCGGCTCCTCGAGCTCCGGGTGGATCGGCTCGATCTTCTGCATGCCGTTCTTGCGCAGGGCGTAGTTGATGTGCGAGTTCATGCCCATCGGACCGGGGCGGTACAGGGCGATGACGGCGGAGACGTCCTCGAAGTTGTCCGGCCGCATCTGGCGCAGCAGCGAGCGCATCGCGCCGCCGTCGAGCTGGAACACGCCGAGCGTGTCGCCGCGGGCGAGCAGGTCGTAGGTGGCCTTGTCGTCGAGCTCGACCGTCTCGATCGCCACCGGCTCCTTGCCGTTCATGACGATGTTCTCGAGCGCGTCGTCGAGGATCGTGAGGTTGCGCAGCCCGAGGAAGTCCATCTTGATGAGGCCGAGACCCTCGGACGTCGGGTAGTCGAACTGCGTGATGACCGCGCCGTCCTGCGGGCGCCGCATGATCGGGATGATGTCGATCAGCGGGTGGCTCGACATGATGACGCCCGCGGCGTGCACGCCCCACTGGCGCTTCAGGCCCTCGATGCCGCGGGCCGTCTCGACCACGCGCTGGGCCTCGGGGTCGGCGTCGTGCACCGCGCGGAACTCCGACGCCTCGGCGTAGCGCTCGTGCTTCGGGTCGAAGATGCCCGACAGCGGGATGTCCTTGCCCATGACGGCGGGCGGCATCGCCTTGGTGAGCTTCTCCCCCATCGCGAAGGGGAACCCGAGCACGCGGGAGCCGTCCTTGAGCGCCTGCTTCGCCTTGATGGAGCCGTAGGTGACGATCATCGCGACGCGGTCGTCGCCGTACTTCTCGGTGACGTACCGGATGACCTCGGCGCGCCGGCGCTCGTCGAAGTCGACGTCGACGTCGGGCATGGAGATGCGCTCCGGGTTGAGGAAGCGCTCGAAGATCAGGCCGTGCTTGAGCGGGTCGAGCTCCGTGATGCCCATGACGTAGGACACCATCGAGCCGGCGGCCGAGCCTCGGCCCGGACCCACGCGGATGCCCTGCTCCTTGGCCCAGTTGATGAAGTCGGCCACCACGAGGAAGTACCCCGGGAAGCCCATCTGGATGATGACCTCGACCTCGTAGTTCGCCTGCTTGCGCACGTCGTCGGCGATGCCGTCGGGGTAGCGGCGGCGCAGACCGGCCTCGACCTCCTTGACGAACCAGCTGACCTCGTCCTCGCCGTCCGGCACCGGGAACCGCGGCATGTAGTTCGCCTTGGTGTCGAACGAGACCTCGCAGCGCTCGGCGATGAGCAGCGTGCTCTCGATCGCCTGCGGCAGCTCGGAGAACAGGCGGCGCATCTCCGCGCCCGATCGCACGTAGAAGCTGTCGCCGCTGAAGGCGAACCGGCTGCCGCCCTGGTCGTAGGTCGGCTCGTCGAGCGTCGAGCCCGAGTTCACCGCGAGCAGCACCTCGTGCGAGTGCGCGTCCTCCTGCTTCGTGTAGTGCAGGTCGTTGGTGGCCACGAGCGGCGCGTCGATGTGCTCCGCGAGGCGCAGCAGGTCCTTGTACGTGCGGGACTCGATCTCGATCCCGTGGTCCATCAGCTCGACGAAGAAGTTCTCCTTGCCGAGGATGTCCTGCAGCTCGCCCGCCGCGCGCACCGCCTCGTCCCACTGGCCCAGGCGCAGCCGCGTCTGCACCTCGCCGGAGGGGCACCCCGAGGTGCCCATGAGGCCCTTGCCGTACGTCTCGAGGAGCTCGCGGTCCATGCGCGGCCACTTGCCCATCTGGCCGTCCAGCGACGCGAGCGACGACGCGCGGAAGAGGTTGTGCATCCCCTCGTTGTCGCGCGCCCAGAGCGTCATGTGCGTGTAGGCGCCGCCCGCGGAGACGTCGTCGCGCCGCTGGTGCTGCTCGCCCCACAGCACCTTGGTGCGGTCGTGGCGGCTGGTGCCCGGCGTCACGTACGCCTCGACGCCGATGATCGGCTTGACCCCGTGCTTCTGCGCCGTGCTCCAGAAGTCGAACGCGCCGAACAGGTACCCGTGGTCGGTGATCGCGATGGCCTTCTGCCCGAGCCGCGACACCTCGCTGAACAGGTCGTTCATCCGCGCCGCGCCGTCGAGCATCGAGTACTCGGTGTGCACGTGCAGGTGGACGAAGTCGTCCTCGGAGGTACCGGTCGGCTGGGCGGTGGAGGAACCTGCGTCGGGCATGCGGCGAGTCTAGGCGGCTCCCCCGACACGTCCGGCACGCCGCTCGGGGCGCCCCCGATACAGTGCTGCCCAGCCGCCGGAGAGGAGACCACGTGCCGCGGGTGACCAGCGCCGACATCGCGCGCGCGGCCGGGGTGTCGCGCACGACGGTGAGCTACGTGCTCAACGACACTCCCGGCGCGTCGGTCTCCGACGCCACCCGCGAGCGCATCCACGCCGCTGCCGAGCGCCTGGGCTATGCACCCTCCGCCGCCGCGCGGGCGCTGCGGCGCGGGCGCAGCGACCTCGTCGTCGCCGTCCTGCCGGACTGGCCCGTCGGTCCGGTGGTCGAGAGCCTGCTCGACCACCTCACGGACGCGCTCGCCGCCAGGGGCCTCTTCGTCCTCGTGCACCACCATCGCGACACTCGTGCCCTGACCGACCTGTGGCGGGCCGTGACGCCGCTCGCGGTCGTGGGTCTCGCCCCGTTCCTGCCCGACGACGCGCGTGCCATGACACGGGCCGGGATCCGCGTCGTGGGTGCCGTCGAGCCGGCCGACGGCGCCGCGGCGGGCGGTTTCGACGCCTCCCAGCGCGGGATCGGCGCCCTCCAGGCCGGCCGCCTGGCCGACACGGGCCACTCGCGGCTCGGGTACGTCACGACGGACGACCCGCGCCTCGACAGGTTCGCCCGGGCCCGGCTCGCGGGCCTCCGCGCGGCCTGCGCCGCGCGCGGTCTGGCCGTGCCCGCGACCGTCGCCGTCCGCACGGGCGAGCCGGCGACGACCACGGTGCGCGGCCTGTGCGGCGCCGGCGTCACCGCCGTCGCCGCCTACAACGACGAGGTCGCGCTCGCCGTCCTCGCCGGAGCACGCGAGGCGGGGGTCCCCGTGCCGTCCCGCCTCGCCGTCATCGGGGTCGACGACTCCCCCGGGGCCCGGGTCGCCGCACCTCCCCTGACGACCGTGGCCCAGCCCGTGGAACGCCAGGCGGAGCACCTGGCCGCGGAGGTCCTCGCGGCGCTCGACGGCCGCGACGCGCCACCGTGGCCCGACGACGGTGCCCACGTCGTCGTGCGCCGCTCCGCCTGACGGGTGCGGGGGGGGAGGGGGGGGGGCGCGGGAGGAAGGGGATGGAGAGGGACCGGGGGAGAGGGGGGGGGGGGGAGGAGGGGAGGGGAAGGGCAGAGGAGAAGGTGAAGGGGAGAAAGGGGGGGGGGAAAGAAAAGCGAGTTGGTGCTGGGCTAACGTGTGAGTGGGAAGGCTTAGATGGTGTATTTGGGCCCCGCTACGGTATCGGC
>NZ_JBHJVM010000014.1:0-74660 GCF_042264825.1 Isoptericola sp. NPDC056134 | reverse complement strand
CTTGGCCGGGGGGTTTGTCAGGTCCTCTGCCTACGGCGCCCCCCTGCTTTTGCCCAATGCCTTTCCCCGTTTTGTTTTCCTCCTCCCTCCTTGGTGGTTTCGGCCCGCCCGGGTTTCCCCCCGGCCCCCACGGGTCCGACGACGCCCGGGTCAGCGAGCGGGGTAGTCGACGACGTACTCCGGCGCCCCCGACGTCGAGGGCGGCACCGCGTCGCCCACGCCGTTGACGACGTGGTTGATCGTCCCGGCGCTGAGGTTGACGGTCATGACGTGGTGCAGCCGCACGCCAGGGCGGTCCGGGACGGCGAAGCCGTTCTCGGTGACGATGCCCGGGTCGTTCTGGTTGAACACGTAGACGCCGCCGCCGTCGAGCCGGTGACGCCGTACCGCGTCGCCGACCACGTAGCCCTCCCACCCGAGGGTGCCGTCCGGCTGCGTCCAGTCGGCCTGGGTCGGCGGGTCGTAGGGCAGCTCGTTCTGGTAGAGCACCACCCTGCCGTCCTCGCCGTTCCAGATCGTGTTGTGCTCCTGGAAGTGCTCCACGAACAGCCCCGTGGCCGTGACCCGGTCCCCCTCGACGACGACCCCGTTGCGCCCCGTGTTGGTGCGCCAGCGAGCCGTGTCGCCGTTGACGCCGGCGGACCCGTCGGTCGGGAACCCCTCGACGCCGTGGTCGCCGCGCCACACCCACGTGTGGTCGACGAGCACGTCGTCGGCGTCGATCCGCAGGGCCGTGTCGACCTTGCCGACGTGGGGGCCGCCCACCCGGAAGTACACGTCGGACAGCGTGACCGGGTTGGCGGCGTCCGACTGGTGGTTGGCGCCGTGACGCTTGCCCACCTGCAGCAGCGCCGGCGACTCCTCGGCGCCGGCGTCGATCGTCACCCCCGCGACCACCACGCCCTCGGTGTCGCCCACCACGAGCGGCACCGCGCCGCGCGCGGCGGTGAGCGTCGCATGGCCCATGCCGAGCACGACGGTGTCCGGTCGCGTCACCCGGATGCTCCGGTCGACGTCGTAGACGCCGGGCGTGAGCAGGAGGTTCTTCCCCCGGGCGAGCGCGGCGTTGATCGTCGCGACGGAGTCACCCGGGCGTGCGAGGTAGAAGTCCGTGATCGGCACGGTCCGCCCTGCCGTCACGCCGTCGGCCCAGGAGACGCCGCGGGTCTGTGTGCGCGCCGCCGGGACGCGCACGGCGTAGCGGCCCCGGTCGTCGACGAACAGGTAGGGCTTCTCCCTGCTGACCGGGGTCCTCTCGAGCACGGTGTACGGCTCGGCGGGGAAGGCGGCGTCGGACGGAGCCCCGACGACGCCGGAGAAGACCTGGTTCCAGACGCCGTTGGACCAGCCGCCGCCGAGCTCGCTGTTGCGCGTGAGCCACTGCTGCTGGGAGCCGTTGGTCACCGCGGTGTCGAAGCGGGAGTCCGCGATGAACCCGCCGCTCGCGAACTGGGGCCCCGCGGTGCAGTAGTCCATGAGCGACACCGGCCCGCGCACGTCGAGCCGGCGCATCGAGACGGCCTGCGACACCGCCCAGAAGTTCGCGGTGGCCTTGCAGCCGTCCTGGCCGGCGGTGTTCACGTCCAGGCGCAGGTTGGCCACGGTGCGCCAGAAGTTCACCAGGGCGATGCAGTTCGGGTTCGCGTCGTCCCCGAGGCACCGGTTGCGCACCTCGATGGCGCCCTGGACCGCGACGTCCCCGGGCGACGCCCCGAGTCCCGCGACCTCGGTGTAGTACCCGACGTTCACCTGCAACGGGTCCTCCGGCGTGCCGTAGCTGCCGGGCAGGAAGTAGACGGCGTGCCGGTCGGAGCCCATCTCCGCGTCGACCTGGGCCGCGTGCAGGGCGTCCATGGTCGCCTGGATCTCGTCCTGCGGGGTGTCGGGGCCGAACACGGTGACGTTCGGTCCGAAGTCGGGGTCGGTGGGATCGACACGCTGGGGAGGCGCGGCGTGCGCCGGCACGGCGAGGGCGCCGGTCAGCACGGTCACGACGGCGGCTCCGGCGGCGATCGCGGAGGCGCCGCGACGGCCGCCTCCCCCGCGTGACGCCGACGCCGGGCCCTGTGCCGTCGCCCGGGAAGCGAAGGGTGAAGACATGCATCCTCCTCGTCGAGGGTGCAGGTGACTCGTGTCACCTGTCGCGACGAACGCTAAGGGCTCCCCCCGCGGGGCACAAGAGGGCGCTACCGGTAGGCCCCGCGGACGACCTCGAGCGCGTGCGCCAGGTCGTCGGGGTACTCGCTGGTGACCTCGACCCAGCGGCCGGTGAGCGGGTGCTCGAACCCGAGCCGCACGGCGTGCAGCCACTGGCGCTCCAGCGCCACCTTCGACGCGAGCACGGGGTCCGCGCCGTAGGTGAGGTCGCCGACCAGCGGGTGCCGCACCGCCTGGAAGTGCACCCGGATCTGATGGGTGCGGCCGGTCTCGAGGTGCACCTCGACGAGCGATGCGGCCGGCAGCATCTCGAGCACCTCGTAGTGCGTCACCGAGTGCTTGCCGTCCGCGACCACGGCGAACTTGTAGTCGGCGCTGGGGTGGCGCCCGATCGGCGCGTCGATCGTGCCCGTCGTGGGCTCCGGGTGGCCCTGCGCCAACGCGTGGTACACCTTCTCGACCGTGCGCTCCTTGAACGCCCGCTTGAGCCCGGTGTACGCCGCCTCGCTCTTCGCGACGGCCATGAGGCCGGACGTGCCGACGTCCAGCCGGTGCACGATGCCCTGCCGCTCCGCCGCGCCGGACGTCGCGATGCGGTAGCCGGCCGCGGCCAGCGCGCCGACCACGGTGGGGCCGGTCCAGCCGGGCGACGGGTGCGCCGCGACACCGACCGGCTTGTCGACGACCACGACGTCGTCGTCCTCGTAGGCGATCCCCATGCCGGGCACCGGCTCGGCGACGACCGGCGCCGCGGGCCGCGCGTCCGGGACCGTGACCTCGAGCCGGCCGCCGGCGACGACCCGGTCGGACTTGCCGACCTCACGCCCGTCGAGGAGCACGGCGCCGGCGGCCGCCAGCTCCGCGGCCTGGGTGCGGGAGAAGCCGAGCATCCGCGCGAGCGCGGCGTCGACGCGCTCGCCCGCGAGGCCGTCGGGCACGGGCAGGGTGCGGGTGGACCCGGTCGGCACGGTCACCGCCCCTCTGTCGGATCTGACGGCGCTGCCGGCTCGGACGGCTCGGACGGCTCGGACGGCTCTGGCAGGGCGTCCCCGTCCTCGACGTGCCGTCGGCCGTCCAGGCCGATCCCCCGGAAGGACAGGATGACGATGAGCACCGCGGCGGCGACGATGGCGATGTCCGCGACGTTGCCGACGAAGACGCCGTAGTCGATGAAGTCGACCACCCATCCGCGCCCGAAGCCCGGCTCGCGGAAGATCCGGTCGCCCAGGTTGCCCAGCGCCCCACCGAGCAGCAGCCCCAGCGCGACGGCCCACCCGACCGAGCCGATCCGCCGGATCGCGCGGACGATCACGACGACCACCACGCAGACCACGATCGTGAGGATCCACGTCATGCCGGAGGCGATCGAGAGCGCCGCGCCGTCGTTGTAGATGAGGCGGAGCTGCAGCAGCTCGCCGATCAGCGGCTTCGGGTCGTCGCCCCAGACCAGGGCGGACTCGGCCCACCACTTCGTCAGCTGGTCGATCAGCAGCACCAGCGCGGCGAGCACGAAGGTTCCCGTGATCAGCTTCCGGCGACGCTCCGCGGACACCGGCGCCCCGGCGTCCTGCGGAGCGTCGCCGGCGGGCGCGTCCGACCCGGGCATCTCGGGGGCGCCGTGGCGAGGCGCGGGCTCAGGGGCCGGGGCGGAGCCGGCGGGCGTGGTCGACATCGTCCGCAAGTGTAGGCGGACCGCGCCGGTCGTCGGGCCGGGACCGTCCGGTCAGCGACGCTCCTCGCGCGCCTTCGCCTCGACCGAGAGCGTCGCGCGCGGGAAGGCCTGCAGGCGCGCCTTGCCGATCGGCAGCCCCGTGATCTCGCAGGTGGCGTAGGTGCCCTTGCGGATGCGGTCGACGGCGTGCGCGGTCTGGGCGAGCAGGTCGCGCATGTTGTTCACCAGGGTGAGCTCCTGCTCGCGCTCGAGCGCGCTCGAGCCGTAGTCCGCCTGGTCGTCGCCCGCGCCGTCGCCCGAGTTGCGCAGCAGGTCCGACAGCTCCTGGTCGGCGGCCGCGAGCTCGCGCTCGAGGCGCTCCTTCTCCTCGAGCAGGAAGGCCGCCAGTTCCTCCACCTCGTGCAGGGTCCAGGGGTCCTCGCCGTCACGGACCGGGAAGGACTTCACGTCGCGCGCGAGGTGCGGGAAGTTCTCGCGCAGTGCCGCGCGCGTGGTGGTCGAAAGCTTGGCCATCGGTGCCCTTTCGTTGGTGCGTCGACGACGAGTCACCGCAGCGTAAGTGCGCCGAGCGGCCCGCACAACAGCACGCGCGGTAGAGGCGTGCGTGTCGTGCGGGCCGCTCGGCGTGAGGCGTGACGAAGGAGCGGGGTGCGCGGGGTGACGGCCCCCCGCTCAGAGCTCCGAGCCGCGACCGGCGTTGGCGTTCTGCCGCTGCGGCGGCAGGGCCGAGCCGCGGGCGTCGAGGTCGCCCAGCAGGTTCTGCAGGAAGCTCTTGAGACGCGTGCGGTAGTCGCGCTCGAAGAGGCGGAGCTCGTCGATCTTGCGCTCGAGGAGCGACCGCTCCTGCTCGAGCTGCGAGAGCGTGCGGTGGCTGGTCTCCTCGGCCTCGCGGACGATGCGCGAGCCCTCGGACTTGGCCTCCGTGATGAGGCGGTCACCCTCTTCCTGACCGGAACGCACGTAGTCGTCGTGCAGCTTCTGGGCCAGCTGGAGCATCCCGGTGGCGGACTCCGGCTCCGCGGGCTGCTGCTTCGCGGCGGCCGGGGCGGGCGCCGGCGTCGGGGCCGGTGCCGGGGTCGGCGTGGGCTGCGCCTGCTGCGCAGCGTCCGAGCGGCTCAGCTCGGCGACCCGGTGCTCGGCCGCGGTGAGCTTGGAGCGGAGGTCGTCGTTCTCCTCCTGGACCGCCGTGAGGGTCCGCACGACCTCGTCGAGGAAGTCGTCGACCTCTTCGACGTCGTAGCCCTCGCGGAACTTGGTCGCGGCGAACTTCTTGTTCAGGATGTCCTCTGCCGTCAGCAGCGCCATCGTCTCACCTCATCGTTCTTGCAGGGTCGGTGGGACCCGGTTCCCGGGCCGTCTGGATGACCACGGTAGCGGACGTGTCGGCGGGCGACCTGCCCGACGAGGCCGGGTCGTCGCGCCCACACGACGTCTTCACAGGTCAGCACCGGGGCGCCCCTCGACGGCCGGGGCGAACCCCGACCCAGGTCACAGCGCGAGCGCTGCCGAGGTCAACGCCACGGGGTCACGCCGCGGCCAGGAAGGACGCCACCCGCATGAGGATGCCCGTGCCGATGAAGAGCACGAGGAAGGCGATGTCGAGACGGATCTGGCCGAGGGTCAGGGGCGGGATCAGCCTGCGCAGGAAGCGCAGCGGCGGGTCGGTGACCGTGTAGACCGCCTCCGCCAGCACCAGCAGGACGCCCTTCGGCCGCCAGTCGCGCGCGAAGAACTGCACCCAGTCGAAGACGAGCCGGACGATGAGGCACAGCAGGAACAGCCACAGGACCAGGTAGACCAGGTTGAAGACGAGACTCACGGGTCGAACCTACCCGAGCACGACGCAGGGCCGGGGCAGAACTGCCCCGGCCCGTGCCGGACGGTGCGATCGGCGTGCGATCCGCGCTCTCGGGCGCGCGGTCAGCTCTGGTTGTAGAACGCGCCGCGTCCGGGGGCCTTCTCCGCCGGCGGCTCCTCGCCCGCGATCTCCACGTGCTCCGGCGAGAGCAGGAAGACCTTGTTCGTCACGCGCTCGATCGAGCCGCGCAGCCCGAAGATCAGGCCCGCCGAGAAGTCCACGAGGCGCTTCGCGTCGGCGTCGTCCATGTCGGAGAGGTTCATGATCACCGGCGTGCCGCCCCGGAAGGCCTCGCCGATGGTACGGGCGTCGTTGTACGAGCGCGGGTGGATGGTCGTGATGCGTCGCAGGTCGGAGGCGATCACCGACTCGCTCCCTCCGCCGCGGTGCAGCGGGGTGACCTGCGCCTGGTAGTCGTCACGGTCGCGCACCGGTGCCTCCAGCTCCTCGTACTCGTCGAGGTACTCCTCCGACTCACCCTGGTCGTCGGCGAGCCCCAGGTACAGCATCGTCTTGCGAAGCGCTCCGCCCATCGCCTTGCTCCGTTCGTCGCCACGTCCCCCGCCCTCCGTCCCGGACGGGTGTCATGACGTTAACCACGCCCGCGGCGGCATCCGCGCACGACACGCCGGTGTGTCGCGCGTCGCGGGCGCGTCAGGCCGCCCCCGGCGACGACGACACCTCAGGTCAGGACGACGACCCCCGCCTGGCGCCCCGTCGTCGTGCCCTGGGCGGTGGCGCGACGGTGGGAGTAGAGGTCGGTGTCCGTGAGCGTGCACCGGTCCACCCGGGTGGCGGCCACGCCGTGCGACGCCAGCTGCGCGAGCACGCCGGCCGGCAGGTCGAGCGCCGGCGTGCCGGCCGTGGTCGTCGCCCACGTCTCGGGGACGACGGCCGCGACCTCGTCGCGCATCGCGGCCGGCACCTCGTAGCAGTCGCCGCAGACGGCAGGGCCGACGGCGGCACGGAGGTCCTCGGCCCGTGCCCCGCGCGCGAGCAGCTGCTCGACCACGCGGTGCACGACCCCCAGGGCGACGCCGCCCCGACCTGCGTGCGCGACCGCCACGACGCGGGCCACCGGGTCCGCGAGGACGACGGGCACGCAGTCCGCGACCAGGACGCCGAGCGCCAGGCCGGGCTCCGCGGTGACCATGGCGTCGGCCTCGCCCGCCGCGGACGGCGGCTCCGTCGACGTCCACTCGGCGAGCTCGGCGGCCCCGAGGCCCAGGACACGGTCCCCGTGCACCTGTGCCGAGAACGCCACGGGCGCCCCCACCCATGCCCCGAGGCGGGCGCGGTTCTCCCGCACCCGCACGGGGTCGTCACCGGTCGAGGTGCCCAGGTCGAGCGACGACCAGGGAGCGGGCGACACCCCGCCGTGGCGCGTGGTGAAGCCCGCCACGACGCCCTCCCCGAGGTCCACCCGCAGCAGCCCCGCACCGAACTGGTCCGGCAACAGCGCCTCCTGGGCCCAGCCGACCGCGCCGTGAGTTCCGCTCACCCGGCGCTCACTTGAGGAAGTCGGGCACGTCGAGCTCCTCGGCCGGGCGGCGCGGCTCGTCGAACAGGCGCGGCACCTCGACCGGCCGCTCGACGGTGACGCCCTCGCCCTCGGCGTCCTCGACCACCGTGAACGGCCGGCGCTGCTCCGCGGGCCGCGCCCCCGCCGGCGGGGCCGGCGGCGCGTCGAGGCTCACCGGCACGTCGTCCGGCTCGGCCGGGATCGGCCGGGGCTGCGCGGCGGCGGCCGGCACCGACGCGGTGGCCGGCTGCGGCGGGCGGTGCGGTGCCGTCTGGACCCCGGGCTGGGGCACGGACGTCGCCGTCGTGCCGCCCTCGCCGACCGCGACCGTCGGCTTGGCCGGCGCGCCGGCGATCTGGCCGAGGCCGCGACCGTCCTTGCGGGCCTGCGGCACGCCGCCGTCGAACCCCGCGGCGATGACGGTGACCCGCACCTCGTCGCCCAGCGCGTCGTCGATGACCGTGCCGAAGATGATGTTGGCCTCGGAGTGCGCCGCCTCCTGCACCAGGCGCGCGGCCTCGTGCACCTCGAAGAGGCCGATGTCGCTGCCACCCTGGATCGACAGCAGGACGCCGTGGGCGCCGTCGATGGAGGCCTCGAGCAGCGGGGACGAGATCGCGAGCTCGGCGGCCTGCACCGCGCGGTCCTCGCCCCTCGCCGAGCCGATGCCCATCAGCGCCGAGCCCGCCCCCTGCATCACGGACTTCACGTCCGCGAAGTCGAGGTTGATGAGGCCCGGCGTCGTGATGAGGTCGGTGATGCCCTGGACACCGGAGTGCAGCACCTGGTCCGCCGAGTGGAACGCCGCGATCGCCGAGACGCTCTTGTCGGACATGGACAGGAGCCGGTCGTTCGGGATGACGATCAGGGTGTCGACCTCCTCGCGGAGGGTGTCGATCCCCTGCTCGGCCTGCACGGAGCGGCGGCGGCCCTCGAAGGTGAACGGGCGCGTCACGACGCCCACCGTCAGCGCACCGAGCGAGCGGGCGATCCGGGCCACCACGGGCGCGCCGCCCGTACCGGTGCCGCCGCCCTCGCCCGCCGTCACGAAGACCATGTCGGCGCCCCGCAGGACGTCCTCGATCTCCTCGGCGTGGTCCTCGGCGGCCTTCTTGCCGACCTCGGGGTCGGCACCGGCGCCCAGGCCACGGGTGAGCTCACGGCCGACGTCGAGCTTGACGTCGGCGTCCGACATCAGCAGCGCCTGCGCGTCGGTGTTGATGGCGATGAACTCGACACCCTTGAGCCCGACCTCGATCATGCGGTTCACGGCGTTCACGCCGCCACCGCCGATACCGACCACCTTGATCACTGCCAGGTAGTTCTGCGGAGTTGCCACGTCGTTGCCTCTCGGGTCGTTCCTTGTCCCGACGTCCGGTCCTCGTCCCCCGTCCGCCCTGCCGGCCGGCCCGCGGGCCCAACCTTAAGGTTCGAGTTGAGGGTTAGAGTTATGTCAGGTTGCTGCTGCGATCGACGGTAGGCGGCGCGGCGGGCGCAAGGCCGGACGTGCTCCGGCGTGTCGCGCGCGCCCGGTGCTTGCCTCACCCGTCCGCGCCTGCCGCGCCGCCGTCGCTCCCCTCATCGGGTCACCGGCAGCTCGGGCGACGAGACGTCGATGGTCCGCGCGCCGTCGGCGAGCTTGCGCAGCGTGCGCACCGCCTCGACCTTGAGCGGCAGGTCGGAGCTGCCGCCCCACCGGACGGTCGTGCCGTCCTCCAGGACCGTCTCGACGGCGTCCTGCGTGTCGGCGCTGACGTGCTCCACCTTGCCGGCGAGCTGGGCGGGCAGGGCCGCCAGCACGTGGAGCGCCGCCTGCAGCGCCAGCGCGTCGTCCAGCGGCACGTCCACCTGCGGCAGCCCCTTCGGCGCCGCGTCGCGCGTCGCCACGCGCACCCCGGACGAGTCGAGCAGGGCCAGCCGGTCCCCGTCGGGCACCGCGGCCACCGGGACGCGCGGCGTGAGCTCCACCGCGAGCCCGTGGGGCCAGGCCCGCGCGATCCGGACGTCCTTCACCCCGCGCAGCCCGAGCACCTGCTCCCGCATCGCCACGGTGTCCAGGCGGGGCAGCGGGGTGCCGCCGGGCGCCTCGACGATCTCGCGCACCCTGGCCTCGTCGACGTACCGCCCCGCGCCGGCGACGCTCACCTCCGCCTTCTCCAGGGCGAGCACCGGCGACCAGAGGGCCACCCACGCGAGGCCCGCGACGACCACAACGGAGAGGACCCATGCGAGCACCCGCCGCCAGGCGCGATGCCGGCGCATCGCGGTGCGCTCGGCGAGCCGGTCCGCCATCGCCGTCGACACCCTCGGCGGGACCTCCTGCCCGGCCGGGACCACCGCCGTCGCCGCGGAGCGCGGACGGGACCGCGCGGCCTCGGCGGGCGCGGCCTTCGGGGCTGTCTTCGGGGCTGTCTTCGGGGCGGCCTTCGTGGTTCCCGTCGCGGGCCCTCTCGAACCGCCCTTCGTCCCGCGGGTCCCCGTCGGCGCCCCGGCGCCCACCGACGGCGTGCCGGTCGGCGCGGTCGCCGCTGATCGTCCCGACGTCGCGCGGCCCGACGTCGCGCGGGTCGTCGGGCGCGGGCGGGCTGGCGGTCGCATCACCCCATGGTCTCGTCGCGGGCGTCGCCGTCCGGCGACGCCACGCCGGAGGGACGCGCGGCGAGGTCCGCCAGGATCACGGGGCCCAGCTCGGTGACGTCTCCCGCGCCCACGGTGAGCACCAGGTCGCCGGGGCGCGCGAGCGCCGAGGCCACGTGCGCCGCCTCGAGCCGGTCCTCGACCGCGCGCACTCCCCCGCCGGACGACGTCCGCTCGAGCAGGTCGGTGATGGTGCGCGGGCCGACCGTCGGGTCGACGTCCTCGCGGGCCCGGTAGACGCCGGTGACGACGACCTCGTCCGCGAGGGCCAGCGCTGCGGCGAACCGGCCGGCGAAGATCCGCGTGCGCGAGTACAGGTGCGGCTGGAAGAGCACGACGATGCGGCCGTCGCCGGCCACCGGCCGTGCCGCCCGCAGCAGCGCCTCCACCTCGGTGGGGTGGTGGTCGTAGCTGTCGAACACCCGCACGCCGTCGACCTCGCCCTTGGGCTCGAACCGCCGCCCCGTCCCGACGAAGGTCCCCGCGCCCCGGGCGGCGTCGCCCGGCTCCGCGCCGAGCAGCACCGCGGTCACGACGGCCGCCGTCGCGTTGAGCGCGTTGTGCGCGCCGGGCACCGCGAGGCGCAGCGCGTACGGCTCGTCGCCCAGCGGGCCGCCGGAGACGACGGCCTCGACGGTCCCCGCCCCGACGACGACGTCGCGCACCCGCACGTCCGCGCCCGCGGCCTTCCCGTACGTCACCACGGCCCTCCCCGCGGCCCGGTGCGCGTCCGCGAGGGCCGCCGAGCCGGCGTCGTCCGCGCACGCCACGAGCGTGCCGCCGTCGACGATCCGGCCGGCGAACTCCTCGAACGCCCGCTCGAAGGCCTCCTGCGAGCCGTAGTGGTCGAGGTGGTCCGGCTCGACGTTGGTCACGACGGCCACCGTGGGGGCGTAGTTGAGGAACGAGCCGTCCGACTCGTCGGCCTCGGCCACGAGCACGTCGGACGCACCGAGGTGCCCCCCGGGCACCGCGCCCTCGCGGCCCTCGGCGTCCCGCACCCGCACCGTGCCCCCGATCGCGAACGACGCGTCGACGCCGCACGCGCGCAGCACGGTCGCGACCATCGCCGACGTCGTGGTCTTGCCGTGCGCGCCGGCCACAGCCACCGCCCGGCGTCCGAGCATCAGCGACGCGAGCGCCTGGGAGCGGTGCAGCACCCGGATCCCCGCAGCGCGGGCGGCGGCGAGCTCCGGGTTCGTCTCCCGCACCGCGGACGACACGACGACCGTGTCGACCAGGGGCGCGCCGTCCGGCCCCACGACGTGTGCCGCGTCGTGCCCGACCCAGACCCGCACGCCGTCCGCGCGCAGCGCCTCGAGGGCGGGGCCGGCCGCCGCGTCGGAGCCCTGGACGTCGGCCCCGCGGGCCGCCAGCAGCCGCGCGACGACGGACACGCCCGCGCCGCCGACGCCGACCAGGTGCACGCGGCCGAGCTCCTCGACGGGCAGCGCCGGGGGCCGCGTCGACGGTGCGGCGCTCATGCCTGCCGCCCGGTACCCGCGCCCGCGTCCGCCTGCGCGACCGCCTCGGCGACGAGGTCGGCGACGCGCGCGGCGCCGTCGCGCACCCCGGTCGCCCGGGCCGCGGACGCCATCGCGTCGAGCCGCGGCCGGTCGGCCAGCAGCGCCGGCACATGCTCGGCCACCCAGGCGGGGGTGAGGTCGGCGTCGTCGACGAGGAGGCCGCCGCCCGCCTCCACGAGCGGCGCGGCGTTGAGCCGCTGCTCGCCGTTGCCGATGGGCAGCGGCACGTAGACCGCGGGCACGCCGAGGGCGGCGAGCTCGCACACCGTGCCGGCGCCCGAGCGGGCGACGACCAGGTCCGCGACGGCGAGCGCGAGCTGCATCTCGGACAGGTACTCGCGCACCTGGTAGCGCGCGGCCTCGAACCCGCCCGCGGCGGTGGCGGCGTCGACGGCGGACCGCACGGGCCCGTCCTTGCCCTTGCCCGTCAGGTGCAGCACCTGGACGCCGGCGCGCAGCAGCGCCTCGACCGACCCGGCCAGGGCGGCGTTCACCGACGCCGCGCCCGAGGAGCCGCCGGTGACCACGAGAGTCGGGAGGCCGGCGTCGAGGCCCAGCGTGTCGGCGGCCTGGACGCGCGCGGCCAGCGCGTCGGCCTCGCGCGCCGAGACCAGGTCCGCGATCTCGGCCCGCAGCGGGAGACCGACGACCTGGGCGCCCGGCAGCGGGGTGCCCGGGAAGGTCGCGCCGACGCGGGCGGCCCAGCGGGCGCCGAGCTTGTTGGCCAGGCCGGCACGGGCGTTCTGCTCGTGGATCACCACGGGGACGCCCTTGCGCCGGGCGGCGAGGTACGCGGGGGTGGAGACGTACCCCCCGAAGCCGACGACGGCCTGGGCACCGATCTCGTCGATCGCGGCCTCCGCCGCCTTCACGGCCGCGCTGAGGCGGCCGGGCAGCTTCAGCAGGTCGACGCTCGGGCGCCGCGGCAGCGGCACGCGCGGGATGGGCCACAGCCGGTACCCGCGCTCCGGGACGAGGTCGGCCTCCAGCCCGGACGTGGTGCCGAGGGCGAGGATCCTGGCTTCCGGCTCCCGCGCACGGAGCTCGTCCGCGACGGCGAGGAGGGGGTTGACGTGGCCGGCGGTGCCGCCCCCGGCGAGGACGACGGACGTGACTGCAGAGCTCTTCACAGGCAGGACCCTATCGGCCGCCGTCGCCCCCGCGGCGCCGCGCGCCCCCACCGGTGGCGCCGGCCCTGCCCCGCCGCGACAGGACCGCGACCGACCTCTTGACGACGCTCCGTCGGGCGGCGAGGGCCTCGGCGGCCCCCGGCTCGCTGCGCGCGAAGCTGATCACCACACCGAGCGCCACCATCGTCGTGACCAGGGCGGACCCGCCCGCCGACACCAGCGGCAGCGGGACGCCGATCACGGGCAGGACGCCGATCACCACGCCGATGTTCACGAAGGCCTGGCCCACCACCCAGCAGCCGATCGCGGCCGTGGTGATCTTCACGAACGGGTCCGGGTGCCGGCGCACCACCCGCGCCATCGCGATCCCGAGGACCACGAACAGCGCGAGCACGAGCAGCGTGCCGAGCAGGCCGAGCTCCTCGCCGATCACGGAGTAGATGAAGTCGTTGTGCGCCTCCGGCAGGTACTTCCACTTCTCGCGGCTGGCACCCAGGCCCACGCCGAACAGCCCGCCGGTGCCCAACCCGTACATGCCGTGGATCGACTGGTAGCACTGCCCCTGCGTGTCCGTGCACGTGCCGTAGGCGGCCAGGATCCGGGTGAGCCGGTCGCTGCCGTCCTGGTTGACGATGAACGCCCAGCCGACCAGCAGCGCCGCCCCGACCCCGCCCACGGCGAGCATCGAGGCCGGCGCGCCCGAGACCCAGTACGCGCCGAGGCCGAGCACCGCGAGGATGAGGGCCGTGCCCAGGTCGTGTCCCGCCATGACGAGCCCGAGGACCGCGCCGAGCCCCAGCACTCCCGGCACCAGCGCCTGGCCCCAGCTGCCGAGAAGGTGCTGCTTGCGGCCCAGGACCGCGCCCAGCCACACGGCGAGCCCCAGCTTGGCGAGCTCCGAGGGCTGGAACTGCACCGGACCGACGACGAGCCAGTTCCGGTTGCCGTTGACGAGCTTGCCGGCGAAGAGCACCGCGACGAGCATCGCCAGCGTGACCAGCATCGCCGGCCATGCGAGGCGCTTGTACCAGCGCACCGGCAGCCGGGCGGCGATCAGCATGAGCGGCAGGCCGATGAGGGCGAACCGTGCCTGCACCATGAACGCGGCGAACGGCGAGTCCCCCGCGGCGATGGACGTCACCGTCGAGCTGGACAGCACCATGACGAGCCCGATGACCAGCAGCAGCCCGGTGGCACCGACGAGCAGGTAATAGCTCGTCACGGTGCTGTTCCACTGACCGAGCCACGGGCGCTCGGTCCGCTTCGGGGAGCGCGGCGCCGGCCGGTCTCTCGGGGTCCGGCCCGTCGACGGACGACCCCCCGACCCTCGCGGGGCGCGTCGGGTGCCCGTCGTGACCGCCATCCGACACCTCTCGCTCGTCGTCGCGGCGTCGTGCCGCTACAGCTCCGCCACGGCCGTGGCGAACGCCTCCCCCCGCTGGGCGTAGGAGGCGAACTGGTCCATGGACGCACCGGCGGGCGCCAGCAGGACGGTGTCCCCGGCACGAGCCAGGTCACGTGCCGCCGCGACCGCGCGCCGCATCACGGACCCAGTGTCGCCGGGATCGACCACGACGACGGGGATCTCGGGCGCGTGTCGGGCCAGCGCCCCGCGGATCGGCTCCGGGTCGACGCCGATGAGCACGGCCGCGCGGAGGCGGTCGGCGCGGTCGGCGACGAGGGCGTCGAACGACGCCCCCTTCGCGAGGCCGCCGGCCACCCACACCACGGTGCCGGGCGCGTAGGACGCGAGCGAGGCTGCCGCGGCGTGCGCGTTGGTCGCCTTCGAGTCGTCCACCCAGGCGACGCCGTCGAGCACGCGCACCTCGGAGATGCGGTGCGCGCCGGGCCGGAACGCGCGCAGGCCGTCGCGCACGGCGGCCGCGGGGACGCCGTGCGCGCGGGCGAGCGCGGCGGCCGCCAGGGCGTTCGCGACGACGTGCGGCGGCGGGGTGCCGCCCCCGGGGGCGAGGTGCGCGAGGTCGGCGAGGGTGCCGAGCTCGGCGGCCGTCCGCTGCCGGTCGCGCGCGCCGGGCTCGGTGTGGAAGGCGCGGTCGACGAGCACGTCCTCGACCACGCCCAGCTGACCCGGGCCCGGGGCGCCGAGGGTGAACCCCACGGCGAGGGCGCCCTCGGTCACGTCGGCGTCGCGCACCAGCTGCTCCGTGCGCGGGTCGGCCGCGTTGTACACGCACGCCACCTGCGCGCGGGCGTAGACCCGGCCCTTGTCCGCCGCGTACGCCTCGAGCGACCCGTGCCAGTCGAGGTGGTCGGCAGCCACGTTGAGCACGGCCGCGGCCTCGAACGACGTCGTGAGCGTGTGGTGGAGCTGGAAGCTGGAGAGCTCCACCGCGAGGACGTCCAGCGACGGGTCCTGCGCCGCCTCGACGACCGGGGTCCCGACGTTCCCGACCGCGGCGGCGCGCAGGCCGGCCGCGGTGAGGATCGACGCGAGCATCTCGACAGTCGTCGTCTTGCCGTTGGTCCCCGTGACGGCGAGCCACGGGGCGGGCCCGCGCGCCCCGTCCGCACCGGTGCGCTCGACCCGCAGCCGCCAGGCGAGCTCGATCTCGCTCCACACGGGGACGCCGGCGGCCCGGGCCGCGGCCAGCAGCGGGGTGCTCGGCGCCCACCCCGGGGACGCGACGACGAGGTCGGCGCCCGCGACGACGCGCCCCGCGACGGCGGGGTCGTCCGCGTCGCGCACGTCGGCGTCGTCCGCGCGTCCGTCGACCGTGACCACCGAGGCCACCCGCCCGGCCGCACCGCCCGACAGGGCGGCGACGACGGCGCGCCCGGTCACGCCGAGCCCGGCGACGACGACGCGGGCGCCGTCGGGCAGCGCCCGCGGGTCGGGCTCGGTCACGTGGCCACCCACTCGGCGTAGAAGACGCCCATGCCGAGCGCCGCGAACAGGCCGGCGATGAGCCAGAACCGGATGACGATCGTGACCTCGCCCCACCCGGACAGCTCGAAGTGGTGGTGCAGGGGTGCCATCTTGAACACGCGCCTGCCCGTCATCTTGAAGAAGCCGATCTGGATGACGTCGGACATGACGATGACGACGAAGAGCCCGCCGATGATCGCGGCGAGGATCTCGGTGCGCGACAGGATCGAGATGCCCGCCAGGGCGCCGCCGAGGGCGAGCGAGCCGGTGTCGCCCATGAAGATCTTCGCGGGGCTGGCGTTCCACCAGAGGAAGCCGATGCAGGCACCCGCGATGGCGGCGGCGACGATCGCGAGGTCCTGCGGGTCGCGCACCTCGTAGCAGCGCGGCCCGGCCGCGGCGAGCCGCTGGCACGACTGGTTGAGCTGCCAGATGCACACGAGGACGTACGCGCCGAAGACGATGATCGACACGCCGGTCGCCAGGCCGTCCAGGCCGTCCGTGAGGTTCACCGCGTTGGACCAGGCCGTGATGAGGAAGTTCGCCCAGATCACGAAGAGGATGAGACCCACCGTGACGCCGGCGAACGCCAGGTCGAGGTTGGTGTCGCGCAGGAACGAGATCCGCGTGGACGCGGGCGTCCGGGCGTTCGCGTTGGGGAACTGCAGCGCGAGGACCGCGAAGCTGATCCCGACGAAGCCCTGGCCGATGATCTTCGCCTTCGGCGTGAGGCCCAGGGACCGCTGCTTGCGGATCTTCGTGAAGTCGTCGAGGAAGCCGACCAGGCCGAGGCCCGTCATCAGGTACAGGCATAGCAGCGCCGACGCGCTCGGCGGCCTCCCGGCGACCAGCATGGACACCGCGACGCCGACCAGGGCCGCCGCGATGATCACGACGCCGCCCATCGTCGGCGTGCCGCGCTTCGTGAAGTGCGCGGTCGGCCCGTCCTGGCGGACGAACTGGCCGTAGTTGCGGTGGATGAGGAACCGGATGAACAGGGGCGTCCCGAAGAGGGCGACCAGCCCGGAGACGCCGGCCGAGACCAGGATCGCGATCACGGGGCGACCTCCACGGCCGGTCCGGCGGCCGCCGGCCCGCCGGCGGCGAGCTCGTCGCCGAGGCGCCACAGGCCCGACCCGAGGGAGGACTTCACGAGGACGACGTCGCCCGGCTCGAGCGCCTCGGCGAGCACCGCGCGCGCGGCGTCGAGGTCAGGCACGAAGACCGACTCCTCTCCCCAGGAGCCCTCTTGCATGGCCCCCTCGTGGATGTGGTACGCCCCGTCGCCGACGACGACGAGGAGCTTGACGTTCAATCGCACCACGAGGCGGCCGATCTCGTCGTGCGCGGCGCGCGAGCCGTCCCCGAGCTCGAGCATCTCGCCCAGCACGGCGACGGAGCGGCGCGTACGGCCCGCCATGACGGCGAGCGCCCGCAGCGCGGCGCGCATCGAGTCCGGGTTGGCGTTGTAGGCGTCGTCGACCACGGTGACGCCGTCCGGTCGCTCGGTGACCGCCATCCGGTGCGGGCTGAGGGGGGTCGCCCGGGACAGGCCGTCGGCCACGCGCGCGATCGCGGCGGCGGTGGTGCCGCTCAGCGCGAGCACCGCCGCGGCGGCGGCGAGCGCGTTGCTCGCGTGGTGCGCGCCCACGAGGCGCAGCGCCACGGGAGCGGGGTCGCCCAGGTCGTGGCCACCCGCGACGGCGAGCCCGAACGTCGCCCGGCCGGAGGCGTCCACCCCGATGTCGGCGGCGCGCACGTCGGCCGAGGAGATGGTGCCGAAGGTGGTGACGGTGTGCTCCGGGGCGGCGAGCGACGCCATGGCCGCGACGCGCTGGTCGTCGGCGTTGAGCACGACGGCGCCGCCCGGCACGACGCCCGAGACCATCTCGGCCTTGGTGCGCGCGATGGCCTCGACCGAACCGAACTTGCCCACGTGGGCCACGCCGACGGCGAGCACGATGCCGACGTCGGGCGGGGCGATCCGCGTCAGGTAAGCGATGTTGCCGGGGCCGTCCGCGCCCATCTCCAGCACGAGGAAGCGCGTGGCCTCGGTGACGCGCAGGACGGTCAGCGGCAGGCCGACCTCGTTGTTGAACGACCCCGTGGGCACCACCAGGCCGTCCTCGGGGGCGACGCCCTCCGGCAGCAGGTCCACGAGGAGCTGGCCCAGCAGGTCCTTGGTCGTGGTCTTGCCCACCGAGCCGGTCACCGCGACGACCCGGAGGTCGCCCGCGGCCCGCACGCGGGCGAGCACGACGCGCGCGAGCTCGCCCAGCGCGGCCTGCACGTCGTCGACGACGACCGTCGGCACGCCCTCGAGCTCGCGGGCGGCCAGGACCAGCGCGGCCCCCGACTCGACGGCGCCGCGGGCGAAGTCGTGCCCGTCGACGCGCTCGCCGGGCAGCGCGACGAACAGCCCCCCGGGCTCGACGCGGCGGGAGTCCACGACGACGGGCGCGCTCACGGGCGTGGCGGCGTCGGCGTGCAGCCGTCCCCCGGTCGCCTCGGCGACGTCGGCGGCGGTCAGCGCGATCATGCGGTGGTCCTCTCGTGCCGCCGCTGCAGCGCGCGGCGGGCCTCGTCCCGGTCGTCGAGCTCGAGGTCGACGCCCGCGACCTCCTGGATGGTCTCGTGGCCGCGGCCCGCGACGAGGACGGTGTCGTCCGCCCCGGCGTCGAGCACGGCCTTCTCGATGGCGGTCGCGCGCGGCGCCGCCTCGGTCACGACGACGTCGCGACCCGAGCCGCGCGCCGCGTCGCGGGCCGCGCGGGCGCCCTCGAGCACCGCGGCGCGCACGGCGGCGGGGTCCTCGCCGTGGGGGTCGTCGTCGGTGACGACGACGACGTCCGCGCCCGCGACGGCGGCGGCGCCCATCGCGGGCCGCTTGCCCTTGTCGCGGTCCCCGGTGGCTCCGAACACGACGACGAGCCGGCCGGCCGTCGTCGGGCGCAGCGCGGCGAGCGCGAGCTCGAGCGCCTCGGTGTTGTGCGCGAAGTCCACGACGACGCGAGGGTGGCCGTCCCCGCCCGCGCCGACCACCTGCATGCGGCCCGGCACGACGGCCGAGAGGCCGTCGGCCGCGGCGAGGGCCTCGGCCACGTCCTCGACGTGCGCACCGCCCTCGAGCACCATCGCGACGGCGAGCGCGGCGTTCGCGACGTTGAACCCGCCGGGCAGGGACGTCGACGTGCGCAGCGAGCGCCCGTCGGCGTGCGTGAGCGTGAACGCGGAGCCGGTGCCGTGCGCCGCGACGTCCGTGACGGTCCAGTCCGCCGCCGCCTCGCCGTCCCGGGGGGCGCGGGTGCGCAGCGTCGCGACGGGCACCTGCGCGGCGGTCGCCATGCGCTCGCCCCACACGTCGTCCACCACGACGACGCCGCGGCGCGCGTGCTCGGGCGTGAACAGCGACGCCTTCGCGTCGAAGTACGACTGCAGGTCGCCGTGGAAGTCGAGGTGGTCCTGGCTGAGGTTCGTGAACCCGACCACGCCGAACTCGATGCCGTCCACCCGGTGCATCGACAGCGAGTGGGAGGACACTTCCATCGCGAGCGTGCGCACCTCCGCCTCGCACATCGCGGCGAGCAGCGCCTGCAGGTCCGCGGCCTCCGGGGTGGTGAGCCGGCTCGGGAGCACCGTGTCGCCCGCACGCATCTCCACCGTGCCGATCAGGCCGCCGGTCCAGCCGAGGGCCCGCAGCAGGTGGTCGACCTGGTAGGTCGTCGTCGTCTTGCCGTTGGTGCCGGTGACGCCGAAGGTCATCAGGTGCTCGGCGGGCTCCCCGTACACCCAGGCCGCGACGGGCCCGAGGACGGCCCGCGGGTCGCCGGCGACCAGGACCGGCACCACGGGGTCGAGCGCGTGCGGCCCGCGGGTGAGGGTGGCGGCGCCGGCGGCGTCGGTGAGCACGGCCCGGGCCCCGCGGGCCACGGCGTCGGCGGCGAACCGCGCGCCGTGGGCCTGCGCACCGGGCAGGGCGACGAACAGGTCGCCACCTGCGACGACGCGGTTGTCGGACGCGACCGAGGTGACGACGACGTCGGCCGGGACCTGCGGCCGGGGGCCGCCCTCGTCCGGTGCCGCCGGCGTCGTCACCTCGAGCCCGAAGGCCAGGGCGAGGTCCCGCACCCGCCGGGGCGTCGTGCCCGCGGGCCGGATACGGGGAAGCGGGGATGTCACGGAGAAGAACCTACCGTCTGCGTGCTGCGGGCCCGGCACCCAGGGCGCCCGGCATGAGAACCGTCACGGACCGCACGGCGTCTTTCGCCGCCTCGGTCACCACGTCGTTCACCAGGTGAGGGCGTACGGCTTGAACGGGGTCGTGCTGGGGGGCACGTCCATCTTCTGCAGCGTGTACCCCATGAGGTCGCTGAAGACCGGCGCGGCCACCACGCCGCCGTAGATCGACGACTGGGGGCTGCGCAGGAAGACCGACACCGTGTAGCGAGGGTCGTCGGCGGGCGCGACGCCGATGAACGACGCCATGTAAGTGGTCCCGGCCCCCGTCCACATCTGGGCGGTGCCGGTCTTGCCGGCCACGCGGTAGCCGGGCACCCGCGCGTTGGCGGCGGTGCCCTCCTCCCCCACGACCGACTCCATCATCCGCATCACCGAGTCGGCGGTCTTCTCCGAGACCACGCGCTCCTTCGAGGGCGCTTCGGCGGGCGTGAACGTGCCGTCGGACGCGCGCGTGCCGGCGACCAGGCTGGGCTCCACCCGGACGCCGCCGTTCGCGACCGTCGAGAAGACCTGGGTCGCCTGCATCGCGTTCACGGCCACGCCCTGCCCGAACAGGATCGTGTACGGGGTGCGGGCGTCGTGCGCCAGCGTCTGCTCGGAGGGCAGGATGCCCGCCGACTCGCCCGGCAGCCCGAGGCCGGTGGGCTGCCCGAACCCGAACTTGCCGAGGTAGTCGTAGCGGACGTCGAGCGGGATCTTCTCGCCGATCTGCACCGTGCCCGTGTTGGACGAGTGCGCCAGGACGCCGGCGAGCGTCAGCTGCTGGTCGGGGTGCTCGTGCGAGTCCTTGAACGACTCGCCGTTGGGCGTGGTGAAACGGTACGGCACGCGGAACTGGCTGTCGGGCTTCCAGTAGCCCTCCTCGAGGGCTGCCGCCATCGTGATCACCTTGCCCGTGGAGCCGGGCTCGAAGACGTCCTTCACGGCGCGGGAGCCGTTGGCCACCGCGGACGTCGACCGGTCGTTGGGGTCGACGTCGCCCGAGTCGGCCACCGCGAGCACCTGGCCCGTGCGCACGTCCTCGACGACCGCCATGGCGTACTTCGCCCCGGTCTTCGAGACCGCGTCGTCGAGCAACTCCTCCGCCTTCCACTGGACGTCCAGGTCGATCGTCAGCTCCACGTTGCTGCCGGGCACCGCCTCGGTGGTGTCCCGCTCCGAGTTGGGGATCGGGACGCCGTCGCGGCCGCGCTCGTAGGTGACCTTGCCGTCGGTGCCCGCGAGCACGTCCTCGTAGGCGCGCTCGAGCCCGCCCTGGCCCACCTGGTCGCGGTCGACGAAGCCCACGAGCGTGCCCGCGACGGTGCCCGCCGGATAGGTGCGGCGGGAGGTGAGCTCGGTGCGGACGTAGGCCTGCAGCTCCAGCTTGGTGATCGCCCGCTGCACCTCGGGCACGGCGTTGCGCTTGAGGATCACGTACCGGTCGTCCCCGTTGAGCTTCGCGGCGAGCTCCGCGGGCTGCGCGTCGAGGATCGGCGCGAGGAGCTGCGCGATGCCGAGCGCGCCGTCCTGCACCGCCTTGCCGGTGGCGGTGTCCACGCGCTGGCCGCCCTGGAAGCCCTGGATGGCGAGCGTGTCGGCGGAGATGGTGTACCGGTCGACGGACGTCGCGAGCACGCGCCCGTTGGCGTCGACGATGTCGCCGCGGTGCGCGAGCTGCACCGAGTGCGTGGTGCGCGCCTCCTGCGCCTTCGCCGCGAGCGCCGGTCCCTGGAAGATCTGCACCTGCACCAGCCGGCCCACGAAGACGGTGAGCACGAGCGCCGCGACGACCATGATCCACCGCTGCCGGCGCCCGGGGTCGCCCGGACGCCCCCGGCCCGCGGCTCCGCCACGCGGGCGCGGCGGTGCACCCCCGCCGCGCGCCGTCGTCCGGCCCGTGGAGCGGACCGGCGTCGTGCCCGCCCGCGGGCGCCCGCCGCCCGCGGGCGGGTTCGCGTTCCGGGCCGCCGTCCCGCGGCCCGGGCGGGAGCGGGGCGTCGACCGCGAGGTCGAGCCTGTGCCAGGACGCGCGGCCGCCCGCGGCGTCGAGCCGTTCGTGGTGCGGGAGGTGCTCACCCCTCGAGTCTGCGGTGCCGACGTCCGGGTCGTGCGGGCCGGGCCCGGGCGTGTCGCGCGCCCGCCGGCCGAGCCGCCGCTCCGCGCGCCGCCGCGGGCCGGAGGCGTCCGCCCGGTCACGGCGTCTCCGTGTCGCCGATCCCGACCTTCGCGCGCTTCTCGACGCTGATCATCGTCGGGTCCTCGGCGGGGACCATGCCGAGCTTCGTGGCGCGCTCCGCCAGCGACGACTCCGCGGCCCGGAGCTTCTCCTGCTGGGTCTGGACGTCCTGCGCCACCTGACCCACCTCCGCCTGCAGCCGCGACGCCTCGTACGAGCCGCGCGCCATCGACGTGTTGAGGAGCAGGGCCGCCAGCAGCGCGGCGGCGAGGATCACCGCGCACAGCACGAGGAACGGGACGCCCGACGTCGCCTGGAGGGGGGCGCGGACCGCGTCGAGCCGGCGGCCGCGGTCGTCGGCGCCGCCCGGCAGCGAGGTCAGCGGTGCACGGCGGGGTGCCGCGGCCGGGCGGGTCCCGGGGGTGGCGGGGGCACGCAGGGCGCTCATCGGCGGTCCTCCTTGGGGTGCGGGCGGGTGCGCGGGCGGGGCGCGGTGCGCATGTGGTCGGGGGTGGGGCGGACGCGGCGGGCGGCGCGCAGGCGGACCGAGGCGGCGCGCGGGTTGCGCTCGAGCTCCGCCTCGTCGGCCTCCTCCGCGCCCCGCGTCAGGGCCTCGAGGTAGGGCTTGTGGGTCTCCGGCTCGACGGGCAGGCCGGCCGGCGCGCTCGACGTCGTCCCGCGCGCGACGGCCCGCTTGACGATCCGGTCCTCCAGCGACTGGTAGGACTCGACGACGATCCGCCCGCCGACGGCCAGCGCCTCGATCGCGGCTGGCACGGCGCGCTCGAGCACCTCCAGCTCGCCGTTCACCTCGATCCGCAGCGCCTGGAACGTCCGCTTGGACGGGTTGCCGCCCGTGCGCCGCGCCGCGGCGGGGATGGACGCCCGCACCAGGTCGGCGAGCTCGCCCGTCCGCTCCCACGGCCGCTCCTCGCGGCGCCGCACGATCGCCCTGGCGATGCGCGGCGCGAACCGCTCCTCGCCGTACTCGCGCAGCACCCGCGCCAGCGCACGCTCGTCGTAGGTGTTGAGGACGTCGGCGGCGGTCGCGCCGCGCGTCTGGTCCATCCGCATGTCGAGCGGCGCGTCCTGGGCGTACGCGAAGCCCCGGCCGGCCTCGTCGAGCTGCAGCGACGAGACGCCGAGGTCCATGAGGACGCCCTGCACCCCGTCCAGCCCGAGCTCCGCGACGACCTCGCCGATCTCGTCGTAGACCGCGTGCACCGGGGTGAACCGGTCGCCGAAGCGGGCCAGCCGCTCGCCCGCGAGGCGCAGCGCCTGGGTGTCGCGGTCGATCCCCACGACGCGGGCCGTCGGGACCTGCTCCAGCACCGCCTCGGTGTGACCACCCATGCCCAGGGTGCAGTCGACCAGCACGCTGCCCGGCTCCGCGAGCGCCGGCGCGAGGAGGTCGACGCACCGCTGCAGCAGCACGGGCAGGTGACGGTCGCCCGCGGGTCGCGCGTCGTCCGGTGTGCTCATCGGTGCTCCTCCTCTCGTGCTCGGTCTCGTGTCGGGTCCGGTCCAGATGGTCGCCGGGGCCCCGCCCGGCCAGGTCTCCCTCCGCGCCGTTCTGGCACCGGGGAAGTGCGCCAGACCCTCGCGGGAGGAGGCCTCGTCGTGCGGGGCCCTGCTGCTGCTCGTCTGCTGTGCGGTTGTGGGTGGTGCCGGTGGTTCAGAACTGCAGGTCCGGGAAGATCTGCTCGGACGTCTCGGAGTACGACGACTCCTGCTCGGCCAGGTAGGTCTCCCAGGTGGTGCGGTCCCAGACCTCCACGCGGGTCCCGGCGCCGATCACGGCGACGTCCCGGTCGAGGCCGGCGTACGCGCGCAGGGCGGCCGGGATGACGACCCGCCCCTGCTTGTCCGGCAGCTCGTCGCTCGCACCCGACAGGAACACGCGCAGGTAGTCGCGCGCCTGCCGGCTGGTCACGGGGGCCTGCCGCACCTGCTCGTACATGCGGCCGAACTCGTCCATCGGGAGGAGGAAGAGGCAGCGCTCCTGTCCCCTCGTCATGACGAGGCCGGGAGCGAGTCGGGCGCGAAACTTCGCGGGGAGGATGAGCCGGCCCTTCTCGTCGAGCTTGGGGGTGTAGGTGCCGAGCAGCAGCCCGGCCCCCGGAAACGTGTCCTCCAGACCTGCCACGGCTCGCACCTCCCCTCGCGCTCCCGCAGCCTCCACGCTACTCCACTTTCCTCCACCAGGCGCGGGGAACGAGGGGGAGTTCTCCCCATCTCACCCGCTCCCCCCACAGTCCCCACACATCGCCGCAGGTCAGGGCGTCAGGGGCGGGGCGGGCCGCCGGTGGAGGGCGGTGGAGGGCGGGTCGCCGGAATCGTGTCGCCCGCAGCGTGCGTCCGGTACCAGGAGGTGCCGCACGGCCGCGACCACCGCACGCGGGGTGCGTCGTGGAGCGAGGTGGAGCGGGTGATCGTCGTCACGTCCGGCCCCGATTCCACTAGGCTGCGAGAACGTCACGAGCACGTGAACCGGAGGTCACCCGTGCACCCAGAACCCGTCTCCCCCACGCTGGCCGGCGCACGCACGGAGACGGAGGACCACAGGGACGGACCCACCCCCTCCACGGGGACCGGCCTCGACGCCCTGACCAGAGATCTCGACGAGCTCGTCACCGCCACCACGCGGGTGCGGGAGGCGATCGACTCCGTGGTCTCGGGGCGTCCCGGCCTCGCCGAGGTGACCGTCGCCGTCCTGCTCGCCGAGGGTCACCTCCTGATCGAGGACGTCCCCGGCGTCGGCAAGACGACGCTGGCGAAGGCCCTCGCCCGCAGCATCGACTGCCGTGTCGGCCGCATCCAGTTCACCCCCGACCTGCTCCCGAGCGACCTCACCGGCGTCAACATCTTCCGCACCGCCACGCACGACTTCGAGTTCCGGCCCGGGCCGGTGTTCAACAACGTGGTGATCGGCGACGAGATCAACCGCGCCTCGCCCAAGACGCAGTCCGCGCTCCTCGAGTGTATGGAGGAGGGCCAGACGACGATCGACGGCACCACGCACACGCTGCCGCGGCCGTTCCTCGTCGTGGCGACGCAGAACCCGGTGGAGATGGAGGGCACCTATCCGCTGCCCGAGGCGCAGCGCGACCGGTTCATGGCCCGCCTCACCGTCGGCTACCCGGACACGGACGCCGAGCTGCAGATGCTCGACCGCCAGGAGTCCTCCGACCCCCTGGACCACCTGTCCCCCGTCACCACCGGCGCCGACATGGTGCGGTACGCCGAGGCGGTGCGCGCCGTCTACGCGGCGGGACCCGTCAAGCAGTACGTGCTCGGCCTCGTGGGCGCGACGCGGCAGCACGAGGGGGTCCGGCTCGGCGCCTCGCCGCGGGCCTCGCTCCAGCTGCTGCGGGCCGCCAAGGCCGCCGCCGCCATGGCGGGGCGCGAGCACGTGCTTCCCGACGACGTGCAGTCCCTCGCCGTCTCGGTCCTGGCCCACCGTCTGATCCTCAGCACCGAGTCCCGGCTCGGCGGCGTGACCCCCGAGGACGTGATCTCCGAGATCGTCCAGCGCACCGCCGTGCCCGGCGGCCGCGTCGCCGTCGCCCCGCCCGCGGGGTCGTTCGCGCGGCCCTCCCGCGAACGCGGCCGGTAGGGCCGGCGATGTCCGGCGACGACCAGTCCGGCGCGGTCCCGGCCGCCACCGAGCGCAGGGCGGGGCAGCGCGGCCGCCGCGACGCCCGGCACCCGGCGCTGCGGCGGGTCGTCCGCGTCCGGCCCACGCGCCGCGGCCTGGCCCTGCTCGTCGCGGGCCTGGTGCTCGTCACGATCGGCACCCTGCTCGACCTGCCCGACGTCGTGGGCCTCGGCGCCGCCGCCGTGCTGGCCGTCCTCCTCTCCTGGGTGCTCATGGGGGTGCAACGCCTCGACGCCGGTCGGGGGGCGCTCGTGGTCACGCGCGAGCTCACGCCGAACCCCGTCGTGCGCGACCAGACGGCCACGGTGCGCCTGGTCGTCGGCGCCCGCGCACGCACGGGCGCGGCCTACGAGCGGCTGGCCCGCCTGCGGCTGTCCGAGCAGGCCGCGCACGAGCTGGCGGGGCCGCACGGCATCCGCGCCCGGGTGACGGCGCACGCGGACCGCATCGCGGTCTCCTACGCGCTCACCCCGTCCCGCCGGGGTCGCTGGGCCCTCGGCCCGCTGCTCACCACGCGCACCGACGTCTTCGGGCTGGTCCGCACCACGCAGCCGCTCGGCGCCGCGACCCGCGTCGCGGTGTGGCCCCGCACCGTCGGCCTGCCCACGCGCACGCGGGTGCTCGGCGACGTCGAGCGCGCGGCCACCGGCGCACGGCTGGCGTCCACCGACGACTCCGTCCTGCGCGAGTACGTCTCCGGCGACGACCCCCGCCGGGTGCACTGGGCGGGCTCCGCGCGCCAGGGCCGGCTCATGGTCCGGGCGGACGAGAGCGCCGGCGTGCGGCCCGTGACCGTGCTGTTCGACCGGGCGCTGCTGCCGCCGCCCGTCGACCCGCGCACCGGCGTCTGGCCGTCCACCCGCGGCTCCCGCACGCACGCCGAGGGCGAGCTCGCCGTCGAGCTCGCGGCCTCCGTCGCGACGTCGTTCCTCGACGCCGGCCACCCCGCGCGCCTGGTGCCCACCGGCTCGGGCCCCGCGCCCGTCCCCTTCGCCGCCGGCGCGCGCACCGGCCGCGCGACGGTCCTCGACCAGGCGGTCGACCTGCGCGGGCACCGCGGGGCCGCCGACGCCGAGCGCGCCGTCCTGCAGACGGTCCGCGCCCTGCGCGCCTCGCGCTCGCAGGAGGAGATCGTCGTCGCCGTGCTGGGCCCCCAGCCGGAGGCCGCGTTGCGCGACGTGGCCGAGCTCGGCGTCGAGGGCACCTGCTGGGCGCTCGTCGTGGCGCCGGCCGAGGCCCGGGACCCCGGTGCGGCGCCGGCGGGAGAGACGGTCGGCGCGCTGCGCGCCGCCGGCTGGCGCGTGGCCACCTGCCCCCCTGGCACGGCGCCCGACCGCGCCTGGGCGCTCCTCTCGGAGGGGGCAGCATGATCCCCGCCCACGCGGGCCCGACGGCCCGCACCGTCGCCTCCGGGGTCCTGGTCGCCGTGGCGGTCGCCGCCTCGATGCTCTCGCTCACGAGCATCGTGCTGCCGGGCGGCTGGACCCGCGCGGCACTCCTCGGCATCGTCCTCGTCAGCGCGACGACGGTCACGTCCCGGGTCACGATCGAGCGGCGGGCCCGCGCTCGAGGGCTGCGCACCAAGGAGTCCGGCTCCGCCTGGCCCAGCGTGCTGGGCGGCGTCGTCGCCGCCTGGTTCGTCCTCGCGCGGTACGGCGGCCCCACCGCCGACCCCACCTTCGTGGTCACCCCGCAGCACCTGTCGCGCGTCGTGGCGCGGCTCGGCGAGGCCGGGGAGATCGCCCGGTCGGAGGTCGCCCCCGTGACGGGCAGCGTCCCCATGGGCCTGCTCACGGTCGGCGGCACGCTGCTCGTGCTGCTGCTCGCCGACGCTCTCGCGGGCGCGCTGCGCCGTCCCGCGGCGGTCGGCCTGCCGCTCCTCGCCCTCTGGGCCCCGCCGCTCGTGCTCGCGGGACGAGTGCCGTGGGGCGTGTTCGTCGTGACCGTCGCGGCCCTGCTGCTGCTCCTCACGCTCGACGGCCCGCTGGTCGCCCGGGCGCGACGGGCCGAGCGCACGCCCGCGCCCGTGCGGCGCGCCGAGCGGTCCCGCGCCGTCGCGACGACCGCCGGCGCCGTCGTCCTCGCCGTCGTCGCCGGCCTGGTCGGTACGGCGTCCGCCGCGCTCCCCGGCGGGCCCGCGGGCTGGTACCGCACCTTCACGACCACGGGCGACACCATCCGCCTCGCCGAGGACCTCGACATCCTGCGGAGCCTGACCGAACGGTCCCGCTCCGTCGTCCTGTCCTACGACACCGGTTCCGACGCCGACGTCGGGCCGTTGCGCAGCTACACCGCCACGGCCTTCGACGGGCGCCGGTGGCAGCGCGGGGAGGAGCGCGGCGGCAGAGACTTCGGCGACGGCGACGTCCTGTGGCCCGACGACCCGCCGTCCGGCGAGACCGCCGTCCGGACGGTCGCCCTCGACGTGGGCGAGCTCCGCGACGACAAGCTGCCCATCAGCATCGACCCCCGCCAGGTGGCCACGGACGGCGGCGGGTGGGGCTACGACCCCGCCAGGGACGAGGTGGTCGGGGGGCTGACGGCCGCGGGCGACTCCTACACCCTCACGGTGCACGAACGGGACCTCGACCCCGCCACGCTCCGGGGGGCACGGGCGGCCGACCTCGACGAGGTCTACACCCAGGTGCCCGACACCGCGCACGCGGGCGACGTCGAGGCGGCCGCGCGCGAGGCCGTGGGCGACGCCGACACCGCTTACGACCAGGCCGTCGCCCTCCAGCGCTGGCTGCGCGACCCCACCCGCTTCACGTACTCGACGACCATCCCCCGCGGCGGCACGGGAGACCCGGTCTGGGACTTCCTGCAGCACCGCACGGGCTACTGCATCCAGTTCGCGACGACCATGGTGGTCATGGCGCGGTCGCTCGGCATCCCCGCGCGCCTCGCGGTCGGGTACCTGCCCGGCGACCGCACCGGCGAGACCGCCTGGCAGATCACGGGGCAGGACTCTCACGCCTGGCCGGAGATCTACTTCCCCGGCAGCGGCTGGGTGCGCTTCGAGCCCACGCCCGCCCAGCAGACGGGGAGCCCGCCCGCCTACACGATGCCGCGCGTGCAGGGCGACCCGGCCGCGGCGCCCACGGCCAACGACCTCCGCGAGCGGCAGCCCACGGCGGGAAGCACCTCGACCGACGACGAGGCGACGCCGTCGGCCTCGTCCGCCGCCGCGGTCACGCCCGTCGTCGACACCGGCCTCCCCGGCTGGGTGTGGATCACCGCGGGCAGCCTCGTCGTCGTCCTGGTGGGCGGCCTGGTGCTGCTGCTCGCCCGACGGCGCCGTGCGTCGCAGGAGCTCGACCCCGAGCTCGCCTGGCAGCAGGTGCTCGCGGCCCTCGCCGCCGAGGGCGTCCGGCTACCGCCGGCCACCACGCTCCGCCGCGCGCCGGACGTCATCGCGACGGCCGTGACCGCCCGGACCGGCCGCGAGCTCGCCCCAGCGGTGCGCGAGGACCTCGCCGCGCTCGCAGGGGCGGCCGAGGCCAGCAGGTACGCGCGGGAGCCCGTCGCGCCCGAGCCCGACGAGCTCGAACGGCTCACGACGGCGGTCGCCTCCGGGCTCGGTGAGACCCTGTCGACACGGTGAGCCCGGCGACGGTCGCGGGTCCGCCAGGACGAGCCCGCCCGCCCCGGGGGTGATGGACCACCAGCGCGGTGCGTCTTTGGACGCGCGTGCCGACGACCGACGAGCCCGCCCTGTCCTCGGGACAGGGCGGGCTCGTGGTGCCTGCGGTGAAGCGGTGCGTGCGACGAGGCGCCGCAGTGGGTCGCTGCTCGGCGGTTCAACGACCCTGGCGGTTCAACGGCCCTGGTCGCGTCGCCGCTCCCAGCGCTCCTCGAGACGGGCGAGGAAGCCCTCCTTCTTCGCCGCGGGCGCCGCCTGCGGGGCGGTGCGGCCCGGACGCGCGCGGTCCGGGTTGGTCGCCGGGTCGACGGTGCCGTCCGGCCGGACCACACCCGTGGGCCCCGACCGGCGCGGGGCCGCGAACGCGTAGGCGACGCCGGCGAACATCAGGACGAAGCCGACGACACCGACCCAGGCCTGCGACGTGGCAGCACCGACCACGAGCAGCAGCAAGCCCGCGACGACTCCGACGCCGGCCAGGACATAACGCAGGGGCGACCGGCGGCGCGCCTGCTGCAGGGTGTTGGCCAGACGGGGATCGTCGCTGCTCAGCGCGCGCTCCATCTGCTCCAGCACTCGCTGCTCGTACTCGGACAGTGGCATCGAGTCCCCCCGGGGATCGAGGTGGAACGGTAACGCCTTCAGGATATGCCCGCGCCGCCCGGCACGGTAGTCGACGAGGGTGAACCTCGGCGGCGACCCGACGCCGCACCCAGGCTGATCGCCGATCGGCCGAACCGCTCACGCACCGCGTCCAGCGCGAGCTCGGCCTCACGGCGGGCCTCCTGACGCGGATCCACGGCCTCGTCGAGGGTCACCTGCTCGGCGAGACCGGACCTGACCTGCAGGTTCTCGCCGCGGACGCCGACCAGCCGCACGGGCAGACCGCGCAGGTCCGCCGCACCCAGCAGCTCGCGTGCGACGAGGAAGATCGCGCGCGCCACGTCGGTCGGGCCGTCGAGCGTGCGGGACCGGGTCAGGGTCCGGAAGTCGGAGGTACGGACCTTGATCGACACCGTGCGCGCGACCACGCCCTGGTGCCGCAGCCGGGCCGCGACCCGGTCCGCGAGCTCGAGGACGCGCTGCTCCACCGCGCCCAGGTCCCACAGGTCGCGCTCGAACGTGGTCTCGGCCCCGACGCTGCGCTCCTCGTGACCCGGGACGACCGGCCTCGGGTCGCGCCCCCACGCGAGGTCGTGCAGGTGCGCCCCGGAGACCGACCCGACCGCCGCCTGCAGCGTCGGCACGTCGGTGTCCGCGAGCTGGGCCACGGTCGTGATGCCCCAGCGCGCCAGGGCGGCCTCCGTCTTTTCACCCACCCCCCAGAGCGCGCCCACCGGCAGCGTGCGCAGGAAGGGCACCGTCGCGTCCGCCGGCACGAGCATCATCCCGTCCGGCTTCGCGTGGGTGGACGCCAGCTTGGCCACGAACTTGTTGCGCGCGATCCCGACGGAGCACGTGATCCCGTGCTCGGCACGGACCTGCTCGCGCAGCCTCGCCCCGATCACCGTCGGGGCGCCGAGCCGACGACGGGCCCCGCTCACGTCGAGAAAGGCCTCGTCGACCGAGATCCGTTCCACCAGCGGCGTGATCGTGGCGAGGATCGCCATGACCGACTCGGACACCTCGTGGTACAGCGTGTGGTCGGGCGGCACCACGACGGCCTGCGGGCACAGCCGCAGACCGGCGGCCATCGACATCGCGGACCGTACGCCGAAGGCCCGGGCCTCGTAGGTCGCCGCGAGCACGACACCCCGCTCCCGGCCCCCCACGATCACGGGACGTCCCCTCAGCTCGGGGCGGCGGGCGAGCTCGCAGGACGCGAAGAACGCGTCCATGTCGACGTGCAGCACGGAGGTGCCCGACTCGTCGGCGCCCCAGTCCCGGAACGCCTCCGCAGACCGCGGACCGCGGCTCACGAGGCCGCCGGAGCGACGGCGAGCGGACGCGCGAACCCGGCGCGCGGGTCGACCAGGAGGCCGACCTCGTCCCGGAAGTCCTCCGCGCACGCCACGAGCTCGGCCGCCCGGCGGGCGTCGACGTCAGGCTCGAGCCCCGCCTCGACCGCCGCCCGGACCCGGGCACCGGAGGCGAAGTACCCGGACCATGCGGCGAGGTCGGGCTCCACGAGCGCCAGCATGTCCCAGACCGAGCGCGCCCGGCTCCGGACCGACGGGCGTCCGCGCAGCGCGACGACGGCGGCCGCCGCGCGCAGCGCAGCCAGGTGGGCGTGGACGAAGCGCTCGGCGGGGTCCGTCGCCGTCGCGGCCGCCGCGAGCTCCGCGTCGGAGCGATCGAGGAGCCGGGTCACCTCGGGGCTCGGGGGCAGCACCGCGCCCCCACCGACATGACCTGCTCGGCCGGCATGGCCCCGACCGCTCGTCGGACCGGCAGATCTCGTGCGAGCCGACATCCTGCACCTCCCGTGCTCCGCGGTTCCCCGCGCCCGTCCAGTGTCGAACACCTGTTCGAACCTGTCAACCGTCGGACTGCCAGTCCGCCCCGCCCCTCGGAGCGGCGAGACTGGTCGCATGTCCCGCTCCTCCCGAGGCGGATCGCGCCCCGAGCGCCGGTCCGGTCGACGCCACCCAGCATCCCCCGACACACCGACACTCCCCGACGAGGAGGTGCCGATCGACACGGGCACGGCGCGAGTCGAGCGCGACCCGGACCACCCCGACCGCGTGACGCTGCACGTCAACGGCGTGCCGAGCTCCGCCCTCGACCTCGACGACCCCGGCTTCCTCGCTTTCGAGTACATGCAGCAGATGGCCGCCGTGCTGGCGGGGATGCCCGACGGCCCGCTGCGGGTGCTGCACCTCGGGGCGGCCGGGTGCGCCCTCGCGCGGCACGTCGAGCACGAACGACCGGACTCGCGCCAGCTGGGCGTCGACGTCGACGCCCGCCTCCTCGAGCTCGTGCGGTCGTGGTTCGCGCTGCCGCGCTCGCCCCGACTCCGGCTGCGGGCCGACGACGCCGGCCACGCCCTCGCGTCCCTGGCGCCGGGCTCGTTCGACGTCGTCGTGCGCGACGTCTTCGCGGGCGACCGCACGCCCGACCACCTGGCCGACGACGCGTTCGCCGCGGCCGCGCACCGCGTGCTGCGGCCCGGCGGCGTCCTGCTGGCGAACTGCGCGGACCGCCCCCCGCTGTCCCTCGCGCGCCGGGAGACGGCGACGCTCGCCGAGGCGTTCGGGCCCGACGCGGCGGCCGACGGCCGGCTCGGGGTCGTCGCGGAGCACGCCGTCCTCAAGGGGCGCCGGTACGGCAACGTGGTGCTCGTCGCGGTCAGGGCCGTACCCGGCGACGCCCGCGACGGGTCCGGCGAAGACGCCGCCGACGAGGTCGACCTGCACGACGCCGGCCTCGCGCGCCGGCTGCGCAGCCTGCCCGTCCCGGCGCGGCTCCTCGTCGGGGGCGAGCTCCGGAAGTTCACCGGGGCCTGACCCGGCGCGGCCGAGCGGCGGGCCGAGGGACGGACTCCCCGGTCACGACGACGGCCGCGCCCCGGGCGGGGACGCGGCCGTCGTCAGGCGTGCCGGGTGCTCAGAGCGGCACGACCTGCTCCGCCTGCGGGCCCTTGGGGCCCTGGGTGATCTCGAACTCGACCCGCTGGGCCTCGTCGAGGGTGCGGTACCCCTGCGACTGGATCGCGGAGTAGTGCACGAAGACGTCGGCCCCGCCGTCGTCCTGCGCGATGAAGCCGTAGCCCTTCTCCGAGTTGAACCACTTCACAGAACCTTGCGCCATGCTGATCCTTCGACCTTCCGTCACAACGGGCACGAGCGGGCCGGGCGGCCACCCGTCGTTGCAGGCCGCACCGCCGGTTCGTGCGAAGGAGCGCCTCTGCAACGCGGTCAGTGTGGCACGGACCACACCGACGTGCCACGGATATGCCGCGGAAGCCGCGCATCGGCCATTCAGGGCGGGGCCGCGCGATGCGTCAGTCGTCGTCCTGCCGGGCCAGGAAGCGCTCGAACTCCGCGCCGAGCTCGTCGGCCGTGGGCAGGGGGGCCTGCTCGGCCAGGAGGCTCGGCCGACCCACCGACCTCGTGAACGCGTCGTACTGCTCCTCGAGCGCCTTGACGACGGCCTTCACCTCGCCCGACTCCCCCACCTGCTTCTCGACCTCGATGGTCGCGTCCGCCGCGGCCTCCGCGAGCCGGCCCGTCGCCAGGTCCAGGCCCGTGGCGCGCTCCACGTGCCGCAGCGCGACGACCGCCGCCGGCGCGTAGCGCGACTGCGCGAGGTAGTGCGGCACGTGCACGGTGAAGCCGATCGCGTCGTGCCCGGCCTCGCCGAGCCGGTACTCCAGCAGAGCCGCGAGCGAGCCGGGCACCCGCACGGTGCCGAAGAACGACGTGTAGTCCTCCACCAGGCCGGGACGCGTGCCGTGCGCCGTCAGCGACAGCGGCCGGGTGTGCGGCACGCCCATCGGGATGCCGTGGAAGCCGACCGTCAGGGAGACCTCGAAGCGCTCCACGAGGCCCTTCACGGCCGCGACGACCCGCTCCCACTGCAGGTCCGGCTCCGAGCCGTGCAGCAGCAGGAAGCCGGTGCCCTCGCGGTCCGCGACGTGGTCGATCGCGAGGTAGGGCTCGTCGTACGCGGACCACCGGTCGGCGTCGAACGTCATCCCGACCCGCTTCGAGCGGTAGTCGAGGAGCTGGTCGACGTCGAAGGTCACCAGGCGCGTGGTCGTCAGCTCCTCGGTGACGTGCTCCACGGCGATCTCGCCCGCGGAGCCGGCGTCGACGAACCCGTCGAGCGCGTGCAGCAGCACGGGCCCGGTGCCGACCGACGGCGCGTCGGGCCCGTGGTGGGGCAGGACGCTCTCGACGGCGGCCTCGTCGACCTCGTAGATGCTCTGCGGGTCCAGCAAGGGGTTCCTCCTCGGTTCTCCGGCTCGCGCCGACGGGCTCGCGCCCGCACGAGTGTCAACCGCGCCCCGCCCCGGATCCTTCCCGGCCCGTGGGCCGCCGCTCCCCGGCCCGCTCAGCGGTGGGGCAGCCGCACCACCGTGACGAAGAAGTCGTCGATCTGGCGGACCACCTGGATGAACCGGTCGAAGTCCACGGGCTTCGTCACGTAGGCGTTCGCGTGCAGCGAGTAGGACCGAAGCACGTCCTCCTCCGCCTCGGAGGTCGTGAGCACGACCACGGGGATGTGCTTGAGCCGCTCGTCCGCCTTGACCGCCGCGAGCACCTCGCGGCCGTCCATGCGGGGCAGGTTGAGGTCCAGCAGGATGAGGTCCGGCGTCGGCGCCTGGGCGTGCTCGCCCTCCTTGCGCAGGAACGCCATCGCGCTCACGCCGTCCGCCACGACGGACAACCGGTTGGCGACCTTGTGCTCCTCGAACGCCTCGCGGGTCATGAGCACGTCGCCCGGGTCGTCCTCGACGAGAAGGACCTCGATACCCGTCTGCTGGTCCGTCATGCCCGCTCCCTCGTCGTCGAACGCCCGGTCGGGGCGCGCCCCTGCCGTACCTTCTGCAGCATCGTCGCAGGTCAGCGACGTCTGCCGAGCCTAACCGACGATGACGTCGGTCGCCTCGTCACGGTCCGGGAGGGTCCACCGCACCGACGTCCCGCCGCCGGGGGCCGGCTCCAGCCAGACCCGCCCGCCGTGGTGCTCGACCACCCGCTTGACCAGCGCGAGCCCGATGCCGGTGCCCGAGTAGACGTCCTTGGGGTGCAGCCGCTGGAAGATGACGAAGACGCGCTCGGCGTACTGCGGGTCGATGCCGATGCCGTTGTCGGTGCAGGACAGCTCCCAGCCGGGCTCCGGCCCCTCGACCCGCCGCGCCGACAGGTGCACGCGCGGCGGACGGCCAGGGTCCCGGAACTTCACGGCGTTCCCGACGACGTTCGCCAGCAGCATCGTCAGCAGCGCCTTCTCCCCCCGGACGACGGGCAGCGGGTCGTGCGTGACCTCCGCGCCCGCCTCGACGATCCGGCGCTCCTGGTCGTGCCGCACCTGCTCGAGCGCCCGCTCGAGGTCGACGTCCTCGGGCTCGCTGCCGGAGCGCCCCACGCGCGAGAAGCTCAGGAGGTCCTGGATGAGCCGCTGCATGCGGCGCGCGCCGTCGACGGCGAAGGCGATGTACTGGTCCGCCCGCTCGTCCAGCTGCTCGCCGTACCGCTTCTGGAGCAGCTGGGTGAAGCTCGCCACCTTGCGCAGCGGCTCCTGCAGGTCGTGCGAGGCCACGTAGGCGAACTGCTCGAGGTCGCGGTTCGAGCGCTCCAGCTCCTGGTTGGAGCGGGCCAGCTCGCGCGCCTGCTCGGCGAGCTGGGCGTGCGCGCGCTCCGTCTCGCCGTGCGACGCGCGCACCTCGGCCACCTGCTGCACCAGCTCGCGGCGCATGTGCTCGACGTCGGCCGCGAGCGCCGCGACCTCGCCGGTGCCCTCGACCCGGATCTCGTGCTCGTGCTCCCCCGTGCTGGCGGCCCGCACCGAGTCCGCGAGCCGAGCCAGGGGCCGCGTCACGCCCCGCTGCAGCGCGCGCCACATGAACAGGCCCATGACCACCACGAGCAGGACGAGCACGATCACCACGACGAGCAGGGTGAGGTTCCACGCGTGGGCCGCGTCCATCGCCTCGTCGCCCGCGCCCACCCGCAGCAGCACCAGCGAGCGCTGGATCGCGACGAGCGCGACGGCGAGCGCGAGCAGCAGCACCGCGCCGACGATGAGCAGCAGCCGCAGGACGACGTCGTGCAGCGGGCGCTCGCGCCTCACGGGCGCGCCCACTCGGCCGAGTCCGCGAGGGTCGAGGACCGCTCCCCCAGGTAGGGCGTGTCGTGCCCGGTCCACCCGACGACGAGCAGCGCCGCGTCGTCGGTGAGCGGGCCGCCGTGCAGCGCGCGCACGCGTCGCAGCACGCGCTCGACCACGCCGACGATGCCCTGCCGCTCGAGGTCGTCTCGCACCAGCTCGTGCAGCCCGGACTGCCCGAGGCGCGGCACCCGGCGCCGCAACGGACCCACGCGCGCGGGTCGCTCGCCGTGCAGCGCGACGAGCCCGAGCGCGTCCTTGCCCAGGCCGTCCAGCACCGGCTCCGCCGCCGCGTCGGGGACGCCGCCGTGCCGCACCTCCGCCTCCACGAGCCCGTCGGTGTAGAGCATGAGCGCGAAAGGGCCGTCGAGCGCGATCCGCCGCGGTTCCCACCCGCCGTCGACGGGGACGCCGAGCGCCCGCCCCCGACCGGTGGGCGGCAGCAGCTCGCAGCGCAGGTCCCCGACCGGCCCCGTGATGAGCAGCGGCGGCAGGTGGCCCGCCAGGTAGAGGTCGATCCCGGAACGGTCGGGGGCGACGACCACCTGACAGAGGGTCACGAAGACCTCCGGCCGTGCCCGCTCGGTGAGCAGCACGCGCTCCAGGTGCTCGAGGATGCGCTCGGGCGGCGTGCCGGTGAGGACGAGGGTGCGCCAGGCGGTGCGCAGGGTCGCCCCGAGCGCCGCCTCGTCGGGGCCGTGGCCGGCGACGTCGCCCACGACGGACAGCACGGACCCGTCCGGCCGCTCCACGGTGTCGAAGAAGTCGCCGCCGAGCAGGCCGCCGCCGCCCGGCAGGTAGCCGACCATCACCGAGACGCGCTCGTCGCCGACCAGGGGCTTCGGCAGCAGGGCCCGCTCGAGCCGCGCGGTCTCCTCGGCCCGCACCGCGCTGCGGTAGAGCGCACGCTGCTGTGCCGCGGACCGGCGCCGCTGGAGCGCGTAGCGCAGCGACCTGCCGAGGAGCCCCGAGTCCGTCTCGCCCTTGACGAGGTAGTCGTCGGCCCCCGCGGCCACCGCCTGCAACCCCTGGTCGCCGCCGGTCAGGCCCGTGAGCACCACGAGGGCGGGCACGTCGTGGACGCGCTCGGCGACCTCGCGCAGCCGCGACACCGCCGTCAGCCCGACGGCGTCCGGCAGCCCGAGGTCGAGCAGGACGCAGTCGACCCCCGGTGCGCCGCCGGGCCGGGAGAGGGCGTCCACGGCCTCCGCCACGGACCGGGCGCGCCGCAGCACGACCGTGACCTCGGCGTCCTCGAGCAGCTCGGTGACGAGCAGCGCGTCCCCGTCGTCGTCCTCCACCAGGAGGACAGTGGCGGCCGCGTCCTCGGCGGGTCCGTCGGACCCGGATCGCAGGACGTCGCCGCTGCTCATGGGCCTGATCCTAGCCCCGGCCCTCCGCTCCGGGCAGGTGTCCGGGGCCCGGCGCGTCGCCGCCCGGCGCCGGACGGTGCCCGCGGGCGGCCCCGGCATCTGCAATGATGGTCCGCCGCCGGGGCCGCACCGTCGTCAGAGCGCGGCCCGAAGGACGCTGGGGAGGATGCGTGGCAGGCAGGCAGGACGAGCTGGCACGCGAGCAGGAGGTCGTCGACGGCCTCTACGCCCGACTGGACGAGCTGCGACGCGCGACGCGCGACCGGCTCGCGGAGGTCCGGCGCTCGGGGCCGTCGGGGTCGCCGCAGAACCGGAGCGAGCGGGACGCCTTCGCCACCCTCTACGAGGACCGCGTGGCCCAGCTCGACGCCGTCGAGGACCGGCTCGCGTTCGGTCGCCTCGACCTCGACGACGGCGACACCAGGTACGTGGGACGCCTGGGTCTCGCGGACGCCGAGCACCGGTCGCTGCTCACGGACTGGCGGGCGCCGGCCGCGACGCCGTTCTACCGGGCGACCGCCCTCCACCCCGCCGGGGTCCGCCGTCGCCGGCACCTCGTGACGACCGGACGCGCGGTCACCGGGCTCGAGGACGAGGTGCTCGACCTCGACGCCCTGGCGGACGGCGCCGAGGGCGGCGACGGCTCCCTCGCCGCGTCGACCCTCTCCGGCGAGGGCGCCCTCCTCGCCTCGCTGGCCGCGCGCCGCACGGGTCGGATGACCGACATCGTCGCGACGATCCAGTCCGAGCAGGACCGCATCATCCGTGCCGAGCTCGCCGGCGCGCTCGTCGTGCAGGGCGGCCCCGGCACGGGCAAGACCGCCGTCGCCCTGCACCGCGCCGCGTACCTCCTGTACGCGCACCGTCGCGTGCTCGAGCGCAGCGGCGTCCTCCTCGTGGGCCCGAGCCGCGCCTTCCTCCGGTACATCGACCAGGTGCTGCCCTCGCTCGGCGAGACCGGCGTCGTCGCGACCACCGTGGGCGAGCTGCTGCCCGGCGTCCGGGCCGACCTGGCCGACACCCCCGCCGCCACCGAGATCAAGGGGCGTCTGGTGTGGCGCGACGTCGTGCGCCGCGCCGTGCGCGCCCGCGAGCGCGTCCCGGAGCGCGACGTCCGCTTCCGGCTCGAGGGGTACGACCTCGTCGTGCGCCGCCGCGACGTGCGCGACGCGATCGGCCGCGCGCGCCGCACGCACAAACCGCACAACGAGGCCCGCGCCGCCTTCGTGCGCGACATGCTCGCGCGCCTCGTGGACCAGTACCGCGCCGCGGCCGACACCGAGCTCGCCCCCGAGGACGTCGCGATGGTCACCGAGGACCTGCGCTCCCACCGGGACGTGCGGGTCGCCCTCAACCTCGCCTGGTTCCCGATCAGCCCCGAGAAGCTCGTCGCCGACCTCTTCGCCAAGCCGCACCGGCTGGCGGAGGCCGCGCCCGAGCTGTCCGCGAGCGAGCGAGCGGCCCTCCGGCGCGACCCGGACGCACCGTGGACCGAGGCCGACGTCCCCCTGCTCGACGAGGCCGCCGAGCTGCTCGGCGAGGACGACTCGATCGCCAGGGCCGAGGCCCGGGCGCGCGCCGCCGAGCGCGCCGCGGAGCTGGAGTACGCCCGGTCCGTGCTCGAGTCCACCGGCGCGGGCGGCGGCCTGGTGGACGCCGAGACGCTGGCCTCCCGGTTCGAGTCCACCGGGCCGCGGCTGACGACCGCGGAGCGCGCCGCGGAGGACCGGACCTGGACGTACGGCCACGTGGTCGTCGACGAGGCGCAGGAGCTCTCCCCCATGGCGTGGCGGATGCTGGTGCGCCGCGTGCCCACGCGCTCGATGACGATCGTCGGGGACGTCGCGCAGACGTCGTCGCCCGCGGGCGCCCGGTCGTGGGCCCGTGCGCTGGACCCGGTGCTCGGCGACTCCTGGCGCCTGGAGGAGCTGACGGTCTCCTACCGCACCCCGGCCGCGGTCGCGGACGCCGCGCAGCGGATGGCCGCGGAGGCCGCGCTCCCCGTCTCGCCGCTCACCGCCGCCCGGCAGGTCGACGGCGCGCTGGAGCTCACGCGGGTCACGCCGTCGGGTCCCGCGCGTCCGGTTCTGGTCCAGGAGGTCGTGGACCACGCCGTCTCCCTCGCGGGCGAGTTCGTCGGCTCCGACGGCGCCGGACGGGTGGCGGTGGTGGCCGCGGCCGACCAGGTCGAGGCGATCCGGGTCGCCGTCGAGTCCGCCCTGCCCGACGCCCTCGGGCCGGACGAGGGCGCGCGCCTGCTCGCCCAGCGCCCGGAGGACGCCCAGGTGAGCGTGCTCGACCCGCGCGCGGCCAAGGGGCTGGAGTTCGACGCCGTCGTGCTGGTCGAGCCGGCGGCCGTCGCAGAGGGTCCGGGCGGGGCGTCGGACCTGTACGTCGCGATGACGCGCCCCACCCAGCGCCTCGTCGTCGTGCACGAGCGTGCCCTCCCCGCCGGCATCGTGGAGCTCGTCGCGGCGTGACGCGTGAGGTGGCACCGGACGTGGCACCGGACGTGGCACCGGACATCGCCACCGGACATGGCACCGGACATGGCACCGGACATGGCACCGGACATGGCACCGCAACGGTGAGACGCGTTTGTCGGCGCGGGCCCGCACGGCGCACCATGGCCTCGTGCTGCGAGCCCTCCTTCTCGAGAACGTCCACCCCGTCGCTGCCCAGAATCTTCGTGATGCGGGCATCGAGGTCGTCACGCGCCCCGGCGCGCTCGACGAGTCCGAGCTGATCGAGTCCCTCGCGGACTTCCAGATCCTCGGCATCCGGTCCAAGACCACCGTCACCCGCAAGGTCCTGGAGAGCGTCCCCGGCCTGCAGGCCGTCGGCACCTTCTCCATCGGCACCAACCAGATCGACCTCGAGGCCGCCGCGGCCCACGGCGTGGCCGTGTTCAACGCGCCCTACTCGAACACGCGCTCCGTCGTCGAGCTCGCGATCTCGGAGATCATCGCCCTGACGCGCCGCCTCACGGTGCGCGACAAGGCGCTGCACGACGGTGTCTGGGACAAGACGGCGGAGGGCTCGCACGAGGTGCGGGGCCGCACGCTGGGCATCATCGGCTACGGCAACATCGGCTCCCAGCTGTCGGTGCTCGCCGAGAACCTCGGCATGCGGGTGGTCTTCTACGACACCGCCGAGAAGCTCGCCCTCGGCAACGCGCACCGCGTCGAGACCATCGAGGAGCTGCTCGCCGAGGCCGACGCCGTGACGATCCACGTGGACGGGCGGGCGGGCAACGCCGGCCTCTTCGGGGCGGACCTGTTCGCCGGCATGAAGCCCGGCGCGATCTTCCTCAACCTGTCGCGCGGCTTCGTCGTGGACGTCGAGGCGCTGCGGGAGCACATCCTCTCCGGGCACCTCGGCGGCGCGGCCGTCGACGTCTTCCCGACCGAGCCGAAGAAGCGCGGCGACGGCTTCACGTCGCCCCTGCGCGGCCTGCCGAACGTCATCCTCACCCCGCACGTCGGCGGCTCGACGGAGGAGGCCCAGGAGGCGATCGGCGAGTTCGTCTCCAAGAAGCTGCGCGACTTCGTGGCGACCGGGTCCACGACGCTGTCCGTGAACCTCCCGAACCTCCAGCTCGCGCACACGGGCGTCGGCCGCATCATGCTGCTGCACCGCAACGTGCCCGGCGTCCTCGCCCGCGTGAACCAGGTCTTCGCCGACCACGGCGCCAACATCGAGGCGCAGATGCTCGCGACGCGCGGCGAGATCGGCTATGTGGTGACCGACATCTCGGACGTCACCCAGCGCGGCGCGTCGGCCAAGCTGCAGGCCATGGACTCGACGATCCGCCTCCGCATCCGCGACGCGTTCGAGCGGCCCGAGTTCCCGCCGGGGCCCGCCGCCGGCTGACACCCACCCGGCACCGCACGGCGCACGCGCCGCACGCGCGAAGGGCGGCCCCGGTTCCCCGGGGCCGCCCTTCGCGCGTCGGTCGGTGCTCAGCCCGACTTGCGGCGGAACATCTTCTGCACGGGCCCGGTCGTCTCCGAGCCGTGCACCTGGCCGGTGTTGCCGTCCTTGCCGGCGGTCGGGTGGCTGGCGGCGTTCTTCTTCTCCAGCGCCTCCCGGAAGCGCGCCTTCGTGTCCTCGGAGGGCTTCGCCCTGGAGTCGTCCGTCATCGCGGTCACCTCGTCGTCCGTCGGGGTGGGTGTGCTCGCGCGGCGGGGCCACGCAGCACCTGGTGCCGTCCAGCATGCCCCGGGCCGTCACCCGGCGCCAGGGCATTTCGCCCGGACCGGGCGACCCGGGCGTCAGGCGGTCGTGCCGCCGCTCCCGGCGGTGGCGCGCTCGTCCCGCTCCGCCCGCAGCGAGGTGATAGCCGACTCGAAGTCCTCGAGGGACTCGAACGACTGGTAGACGCTGGCGAAGCGCAGATAGGCGACCTCGTCCAGCTCGCGCAGCGGCCCGAGGATCGCCAGGCCGACCTCGTTCGCCTCGATCTCGGGCCGGCCGGAGGCGCGCAGGGTCTCCTCGACCTTCTGCGCGAGGACGGCGAGGTCGTCGGCGCTCACCGGCCGGCCCTGGCAGGCCTTGCGCACGCCCGCCACGACCTTGTCCCGACTGAACGGCTCGGTCACCCCGGAGCGCTTGGCCACCGACAGGCTGGCCGTCTCGATCGTGGTGAACCGGCGCTGGCACGCGGGGCACTGACGCCGGCGACGGATGGACGAGCCGTCGTCGGAGGTGCGCGAGTCGACGACTCGCGAGTCCGCATGGCGGCAGAACGGGCAGTGCATCGCTGGTCTCCTGCGCTCGGCTCCGGACCGGCGCCCGGCTGCCCGACAAGGTAAGCGGCGGGCGACCGTCCGCGCAAGCAGGATCTCCCGCGGCGGGGGCAGATCCTCGCCGTCAGTCCAGCGGGAGCACCACGACCTGCCCGGTCTGGAGCTCCGCCGACGTCAGCCCGTTGAGGTCGCGGAGCTCGGCGACCACGTCGCGCAGGTCCTCGCCCGTGTCACGCACCTGCTGCGCGTACTGCCAGAGGGTGTCGCCGGGCGCCACGGTCTGGAGCCGGACCTCGACGCCCGTGCCCGGCGACTCGGCGACGGCGCGCTGGCCGAACAGCCCCGCTCCCACGAGCACGAGGAGCACGAGGGCCGCGACCACCACCCGGCCCCTGCGGGTGAGCCGGAGCCCTCCGAGCCCGAGGAAACCGTGCGCGTCGCTGGTGCTGCGTGCGTTCTGCATCGTCCTGCCTCCGGTCCACGCGGTGCCGCCCGGGGCGGCCGCTCCGTCGAACGTCTGTTCGTCGAACACCTGTACGTCGAACTGCTGTACTAGGTGTACCACGTCCCGGCGACACGGTCGAGGCCCGATCGAACAGATGTTTGATGTCGGGCCGGAACTGGCTTAGAGTGGCCGACAGCGCGATGGAAGGTTTGTCGGATTTCATCGGCCCGCCCACGGGCCGCGCCCTGCAGGACGGAGAACGCGATGACCAGCGGACGGGACCAGGCCCCGGCGTCCACGACGACGGCGACGCCATGGGCTGCCCAGGACGAGACACTCGACGGCGCGGCCACGACGACGGCCGGCGCCTCGACGACCGCGCTGGCGTCGGTGAGCGAGCTCTCGCCGTCGTCCGACCGCCTCACGCCCCGCCAGCGGCGCGTGCTCGAGACCATCCGCAGCTCCGTCGAGGCACGCGGCTACCCGCCGACCATGCGCGAGATCGGCGAGGCCGTGGGCCTGGCGAGCCCGTCCTCGGTCAAGCACCAGCTCACCACGCTCGAGCGCAAGGGCTACCTGCGCCGCGACCCCAACCGGCCGCGCGCGATCGAGGTCGTCGACCCCGAGGCACCCGCCATCGACAGGGCCGCGCCCGAGGCAGACCCCGCCCCGGGGTACGTGGCAGGGTCGCTCGCCGCGTCCGACGCGCAGCCGGCCCAGGCCCCGTCCTACGTCCCGCTGGTCGGCAGGATCGCCGCCGGAGGCCCCATCCTCGCGGAGCAGGTCGTCGAGGACGTCTTCCCGCTCCCCCGGCAGGTCGTCGGCGACGGCGACCTGTTCCTGCTCAAGGTCGCGGGCGACTCGATGGTCGACGCCGCGATCTGCGACGGCGACTGGGTGGTCGTGCGCAGCCAGCCCGTCGCCGAGAACGGCGAGGTCGTCGCCGCGATGATCGACGGCGAGGCCACGGTCAAGACGTTCAAGCAGGCCGACGGGCACACCTGGCTGCTGCCGCAGAACGCCGCCTACTCCCCCATCCCGGGCGACGAGGCGCAGGTGCTCGGCCGGGTCGTGGCGGTGCTCCGCAGCCTCTGAGCACCGCCGGTGCGGCCCCGGGCCGTCAGAACCCGAGGCGCTGCTGCACGGCCCGCATGCTCTCGGCCGACGCGCGCAGCCCGGCGACCTCGTCGTCCGACAGCGGGGTGTCGATCGTCTCTGCCACGCCCCGGCGGCCGACGAGCGACGGTACCGACAGGCAGACGTCGCTGATGCCGTAGAAGTCGTCCAGGCGCGAGGACACGTTCATCACGCGGTGCTCGTCGTTGAGCACCGCCTCGATGATCCGGGTGGCCGCCAGGCCGACCGCGTAGTTGGTGGCCCCCTTGCCGGCGATGACGCGGTAGGCGGACTCCACGACGTCGGTCGCGATGCGCCGCCGGGCAGCCTCGTCGAGGGGCGGGTGCCCCCGGAAAGGCCGCCAGTCCAGGAGGGGCACGCCGGCGATCGTCGCGGAGCTCCACAGCACGATCTCCGAGTCGCCGTGCTCGCCCGCGATGTTCGCGTGCACGTTCCCGACCGCCACCCCGCAGTGGCGGGCCAGCGCGTCGCGCAGCCGCGACGAGTCGAGGACGGTCCCGCTGCCGAACACCCGCCCCCGGGGCAGGCCGCTGATCTCCTGCGCGGCGTAGGTGACGACGTCGACCGGGTTGGTGACCATGAGGAACACGGCGTCCGGGGCCACCTCGAGGAGGCCCGGCAGGATGGACCGCGTGAGGCCGACCGTCGCCTCGGCCAGGTCGAGGCGGCTCTGTCCGGGCTTCTGCTTGGCCCCCGCCGTCACCGCGACGATGTCGGCGCCGCGGCAGACCTCCACGTCGTCCGAGCCGTCGATCTCGGCCTGAGGGATGAACATGCCCCCGTGCCGGAGGTCGAGCACCTCGGCCTCGACCTTCGCGCGGTTGACGTCCAGGAGGGCGACGGACCGGGCCGCGCCCCGGGCCAGCGCCGCGTACGCGAGGGTGGAGCCCACCGCGCCCGCTCCGACGATCGCGAGCTTGGTCGTCCTGCGTGTCTCGTCCACGGCCCCACGCTAGGTGTCGAGGCGCCGGAGCGCAGCGCGGACGAGTTCCCCGTCCGTGGTCGGCCAGAAGTCGGGCATGGAGCGGGTGAGGAAGGACCCGTAGCGGGCGGTCGCGAGGCGTGGGTCGAGCACGGCCACGACGCCGCGATCCTCGCCCGTGCGCACGAGCCGGCCGGCGCCCTGCGCGAGGAGCAGCGCGGCGTGCGTGGCTGAGACCTGCATGAACCCGTTGCCGCCCGCCTGCTCCACCGACCGGGCCCGCGCCGCCTTCACCGGGTCGTCCGGGCGCGGGAACGGGATCCTGTCCACGAGCACCAGCTGGCAGCTCGGGCCCGGGACGTCGACGCCCTGCCACAGCGAGAGGGTGCCGAAGAGGCAGGTCGCGGGATCGTCGGCGAACGCCTTCACGAGGGTCGGGAGCTGGTCGTCGCCCTGGCACAGCACGGGGACGTCCAGCCGCTCGCGCATCGCCTCCGCGGCGGCCGTCGCCGCCCGGCGGGAGGAGAACAGCCCGAGCGTCCTCCCCCCAGCGGCCTCGATCAGCCCGGCGATCTCGTCGAGCTGGGCGTCGGTCGTCGGCTCACGTCCGGGCGCCGGCAGGTGCCGCGCCACGTACAGGATCCCCTGGCGCGGGTAGTCGAACGGGCTGCCGACGTCGAGCCCCGCCCAGTCCGCGGTCTCGTCGGAGCCCCCCGAGCCCGCCAGGCCGAGCGACCGCGCGACCGGGTCGAAGGTGCCGCCGAGGGTGAGCGTCGCCGAGGTGAACACGCCGGTCGCCTCGCCCAGCAGGTGCGTGCGGATCAGCCCCGCCACCGCGAGCGGCGCGGCATGCAGCCGCGTCACGCCGTCGCCCGCCCACGGCGCGTTCTCCGGCGGGCGCGAGCACCACAGCACGTCCGCCGTCGTGTCCTCCGCCGCCATCCTCTCGGCGACCTCGAAGAGCTGCAGGACGGCGGACTGCGCCATCTTCGTGCCGGCGTCCGGCGCCTCCTGCCCCTTCCCCGCGCCCTGGGGCTTGAGCCGGGTGAGAAGCTCGCGCGCCGCGTCGCGCACGGCGCCCACCGCGGCGCGCAGGTCGTCGGGGAGGCCGAGGGGGAACCGCTCCGCGGGCGCCGTGGCGAGCAGGTTGCCCAGGCGCTGCGACGCGGCGTCGAGCGCCTCGGTCTCGGTGCCGCCGTGCCGACGCGCGAGGCGTGCGGCGTGCTCCACCACCGTCAGGGAGAGGTCGACGGTGGCTGCCGCCGTCACGCGCTCGGCGAGCTCGTGCGCCTCGTCGACGACGACGGCGTCGTGCTCGGGCAGCACGCCCGGGTTCCCCGAGACGGCGATGCCGAGCATCGCGTGGTTGGTGACGACGACGTCCGCGTCCCGGGCCGCCGCACGCGCCCGCTCGGGGAAGCACTCCGCCAGGAGCGGGCAACGCTGCCCCAGGCACTCCAGCGCGGTGACGGACACCTGGCGCCAGGCCTTGTCGGGGACCCCGGGCACGAGGTCGTCCCGGTCGCCCGTGTCGGTCTCGTCGGCCCAGGCGTGCAGCCGGCGCACGTGGTCGGCCAGCGTCGCGGTGTCGTCGGCGCGCCCGCCGCGTCCGCGGGGGCCGGGCGGCGCCGGGTGCTGCTCGGCGGCCGCGCCCTCGCCGGGGCCGGGGTCGGCCGGGAGGTCGAAGAGCGTCGCGCCCTCGACCGGGTAGCCCCCGGTCACCTTGTGCTTGCACAGGTAGTTGTGCCAGCCCTTGAGCAGCGCGACCTTGGGAGGGCGGGGCAGCTTCGGCCCCACCGTCTCGGCGACCAGCGGCAGGTCGCGCGTGACCACCTGGCGCTGCAGCGCCAGGGTCGCGGTGGAGACGATGACGCGCCTGCCGTCGACGACCGCGTGCCGCACCGCCGGGACGAGGTACGCGAGCGACTTGCCCGTGCCGGTGCCCGCCTGCACCAGCAGGTGCCGGCCCTCGTCGACGGCCTCGGCCACCGCCTCCGCCATGCGGCGCTGACCCTCCCGCCGTCCGCCGCCGAGGGCCCCCACCGCCAGGTCGAGGAGCTGCGGGGCGTCGGGGGCGTCGGCGGAGGTCACCCGTCGATCCTAGGGCGCCCCGCCGACCGTCCGGGGCGCCGCCCACAGTCGGGTCGACGACCGGTGGGCGGCGACCACGGCGGGCGGTCAGCCCCCGACGGCGGCGGCCTTGAGCTCGGCCGCGAGAGCCTCGTCCACGCGACCGCGCAGGCGGGTGCCCTCGGCCAGGTGCTCCTCGGCGACCGACCCGCCGGCCTCGTGCACGCGGTGGACCAGGTCGCCGCGGGAGTACGGGACGACCAGGTCGATCTCGACGTGCGGCTGGGGCAGCTCGGCCGCGATGAGCTCCCGCAGCTCGGCCATGCCCTCGCCGGAGTGCGCGGACACGACGACGCTGCGCCGCTCGCGACGCTGCACCCGGCCGACGACGGCCGGGTCGGCGACGTCGGCCTTGTTGAGCACGACGACCTCGGGCACGTCCGCGATCCCGGGGATCTCGGCGAGCACCTCGCGCACCGCGGCGATCTGGCCCTCGGGGTCCGGATGGGAGGCGTCGACCACGTGCAGCAGCAGCGCGGCGTCGCCCACCTCCTCGAGCGTGGACCGGAACGCCTCGACGAGCTGGTGCGGCAGGTGCCGCACGAACCCGACGGTGTCCGTGAAGGTGTACGGGCGGCCGTCCTCCGTGCGGGCCTTGCGGACGGTCGGGTCCAGCGTCGCGAACAGGGCGTTCTCGACGAGGACGCCCGCGTCGGTGAGCGCGTTGAGCAGCGACGACTTCCCGGCGTTGGTGTAGCCGGCGATCGCCACGTTCGGCACGCCGTGCCGCTTGCGGTCCAGACGCTTGGTCTCGCGCCCGGGCGCCATGGCGGCGATCTCGCGGCGCAGCTTGGCCATCCGGTTGCGGATCCGGCGCCGGTCCAGCTCGATCTTCGTCTCGCCGGGGCCGCGGGATCCCATGCCGGCGCCCTGGCCGCCCACCTGGCCACCGGCCTGGCGGGACATCGAGTCGCCCCAGCCGCGAAGGCGCGGCAGGAGGTACTCGAGCTGGGCGAGCTCGACCTGGGCCTTGCCCTCCCGCGACTTGGCGTGCTGGGCGAAGATGTCGAGTATCAGCGCGGTGCGGTCGACCACCTTGACCTTGACGATGTCCTCCAGCGCGCGGCGCTGCGACGGGGCCAGCTCGGTGTCGGCCACCACGGTGTCGGCGCCGACGGACGCGACGACGTCGGCGAGCTCGGCCGCCTTGCCGGACCCGAGGTACGTGCCCGGGTCGGGCTTCTGACGACGCTGCAACAGCCCGTCGAGCACCTGCGAGCCCGCGGTCTCGGCGAGCGCGGCGAGCTCGCGCAGCGAGACCTCCGCCTCGCGGGCCGCGGCCTCGCCGCCGGAGTACAGGCCGACGAGCACCACGCGCTCCAGGCGGAGCTGGCGGTACTCGACCTCGGTGACGTCCTCGAGCTCGGTGGAGAGCCCCGCGACGCGGCGGAGCGAGATGCGCTCCTCGAGGTCGAGCTGGTCGCCGTCGTGGGCGGTGTGCACCGTGGCGCCCTCGGACCGCGCCGTCCCGGCCCGTGCGAGCACCCGGGCGACGACGTCCTGCGCGATCGCCTGGGCGTCGCGCTCGGCCTCGCGGCGCGCGTCCGCCGAGGTCTCGGCGCCGGAGGCCCCGGCGGTCTCGTCGGCCTGCGGGGTGTCGGGGTTGGTCGGGGTGTGGGTCAAGGTGTGCCTCTCGGGTCGGGGTCGGCGGTCCGGCCGCCGTAGGAGTACAACAAGGGTCCCACGCGAGACAGTCCCGGTGGAGAGTTTTTCCCGCGCGGGCCCGTCCGGCAGTTCTGCGGGTCGGGCGCCGGAGACGACGCCGGAGGCGACGCCCGGGACCTAGGATCGCGGGGTGAGCGAGCAGCCCGACCACTACTTCACCGCGCAGCCGGCCTCCGCCGCCGAGCGCCGTCGCGCCGTCGTCGAGCTCGCCGGCCGGGAGGTCGAGGTGGACGTCGCCTCCGGCGTCTTCTCCCCCGGCGGCGTCGACAAGGGGACGCGCGTGCTGCTGCGCGAGGTGCCCGCCCCGCCCGCCTCCGGCGACCTGCTCGACCTCGGCTGCGGCTGGGGACCCCTCGCCCTCACGATGGCGCTCGCGTCCCCCGGGGCGACCGTCTGGGCGGTGGACGTCAACGAGCGGGCGCTCGACCTGCTCCGCTCGACCGCGGCGCGCCTCGGGCTGGAGAACGTCCGCGCCGTGCGCGCCGAGGACGTGCCGGACGGCGTGCGGTTCGCCGCGATCTGGTCGAACCCCCCCATCCGCGTCGGCAAGGCCGTGCTGCACGACCTGCTGCGCGCCTGGCTCCCCCGGCTGGCCCCGGACGCCGCGGCGTGGCTCGTGGTGCAGAAGAACCTGGGATCCGACTCGCTGGCGCGCTGGATCGAGGCCGAGCTGGGCCGCGGCGTCGAGCGGGCGTCGTCGTCCAAGGGCTTCCGCGTGCTCCGCGTCGACTGACCCGCGACGCCGCCGTTGCTCAGAGCTCCCCGAGCTCCGTCTCGCCGCTGAACACCAGCTCCGCCGGGCCGGCGAGCTCCACGTGCCCGCCGTCGAGCAGCCGCACCCGGACGAGCCCGCCGGGCACCTCGACCTCCCAGATGTCCGGCACGGGGCCGTCGGCGCCAGCCACGGCCCACGCGCGCACCGCGAGCGCCGCGGCGCACGCCCCCGTGCCGCAGGACTGCGTCTCCCCCACCCCGCGCTCGTGCACGCGCATCCGCACGTGCCCGACCGCCCGCCCGTCGGGGTCCACCGTCTCGGCGAGGGGCACGACGAGCTCCACGTTCGTGCCCTCGGGGGGCAGGGGGTCGACCTCGGGCGCGCGGGTCAGGTCGGTCTCGGCGAGCTCCGACGGCCGCGCGAGGGCGACGACGGTGTGAGGATTGCCCATGTCGACGCTCAGCGCCGGGCGCGGGGCGTCCCAGCCCCGCACGAGGACGGCGGCGTCGGCGCCGCGCGTCGCGGCCTCCTGCCCGCCGGGCAGCGCCCAGGGACCCATGTCCACGGCGTACCAGCCGCCGGGCTCCTTGCGGACCCGGCGCACGCCGGCGCGGGTGCCGAGCGCGAGCTCCTGCCCGTCCTCGAGGTCCGCGAGCCCGAGCTGCTCGGCGAACGCGGTGAAGACGCGCACGCCGTTGCCGCACATCTGGGCGACGGAACCGTCGGCGTTGCGGTAGTCCATGAACCAGATGGCCGCGGGCTCCTCGGCGAGCACACGGTCGGCGACCGCCTCGCCGGCGCGCGCGACGGCCGCGGTCGGCGCGAGCCGGATGACGCCGTCGCCGCCGATCCCGCCGCGTCGGTCGGCCAGGCGCCGCACCTGGTCCGGGGTCAGGTCGAGGTCCCCCCGCGTGTCGGCCAGCAGCACGAAGTCGTTCTGGGTGCCGTGACCCTTGGTGAAGCGCAGCGTCATGAGCCCAGACTACGGCGCACGGGCCCCGTCCCGGGCTCGGGCAGCCGCCCGGCGTCGGCGGCGCGCACCACCGCGAGCGCCTCGTCGAGCAGGTCGGGCGAGCCCGCGTCGAGCCAGCGCACCCGCGGGTCCCGGCCGAACCAGCCCATCTGCTTGCGCGCCAGACGACGGGTGTTCGCGACGATCGCCTCGCGCGCGGCCTCGAGCGTGAGCTCGCCGCGCCAGCACGCGAGCAGCTCCGCGTAGCCGACCGCGCGGGCCGCCGTCGTGCCCAGGCCCGCGCCCGTCCCGCCCTGCTCGGCCGAGGCGAGCGACCGCACCTCCTCGACGAGGCCCTCCGCCCACATCCGCTCGACCCGGCCCGCCACGCGGGCGTCGAGCACCTCGCGGTCGCAGTCGAGCCCGATCTGCACGGCCGGGCGGACGTGCTCCTGGCGGGGCAGGTTGGCGGTGTACGGGCGGCCGGTGAGCTCGATGACCTCGAGCGCACGCACGATCCGGCGCGTGTTGTGCGGGCCGATCGACGCCGCGGCGTCGGGGTCGAGACGGGCGAGCTCGTCGTGCAGGGCGCGGCGCCCCTCGCGCTCGGCGCGGTCCTCGAGCCGGGCCCGGACGGCCGCGTCGGTGCCCGGGAAGTCCATGTGGTCGAGCAGCGCGCGCACGTACAGGCCGGAGCCCCCGACGACGACGACGCGCGCCCCGCGGCCCGCGATCGCGTCCAGGTCGGCGCGCGCCGCGCTCTGGTACCGCGCCACGGACGCGTCCTCGAGCGGGTCCAGGACGTCGAGCTGGTGGTGCACGATCCCGCGCCGATCGCCGACCGGAACCTTCGCCGTCCCGACGTCCATGCCGCGGTAGAGCTGGAACGCGTCCGCGTTGACGATCTCGGCGTCGGCGGTCCCCCGCACGGCGCCCTGCGCGCCGGCTCCGGACGGCGACAGGGCCTGCGCCAGGTCGAGCGCCAGGTCGGACTTCCCCGTCGCCGTCGGGCCGACGACGGCGACGACCACGGCCGCGCCGGACCCGCCCCCGCGCGCGCTCTCGGACGGGCTCGCGGTGGGGTCGGGTGCGCTCACGCCCACGACCCTAGCCCGCCGTCCGAGGGCTGTCGGACCGGCTGGTTAGGGTGTCCTTCGCCACCCACCGAGCCCGGCGCGACGACGTGTGCGCCCCGGCTCCCGCACAGGACGAGGACCCATGGCCTTCTTCACCAAGCCCACCGTCGCGGCGACCCCCGCCCCCGCCCCGCTCACCCGGGACCGGCTCGAGGCGCTGATGACGCGCCGCGAGTGGTACTTCGGCATCGACGACGACGGCGACCTCGGCGGGGTCTGGGACGAGAACACGTTCTACTTCCTGCTCGTGGGCGAGCCGGCCGGGATCCTGCAGATCCGCGGCCGATGGAGCCGCACCCTCCCGGTCTCCGAGCTGGGGACGCTCACCGCGCTCCTCAACGAGTGGAACGTGGGGCGCATCTGGCCCAAGGTCTTCGCGCGCCCGGAGGACGACGGGTCGGCCGTCGTCGTGTACGCCGAGGTGGCCACCGACCTGCGCAGCGGCGCGAACGACGAGCAGCTCGAGCGGATCGTCGACTGCGGTCTCGCCACGGGGCTGTCCTTCTTCGAGATGCTGGACGAGCGCTACCCGGCGGCCGACGGCGCGCAGGGGGCGGATCAGGAGGCCGCACGCCCCGCGGCGGGCGACGCGCGGTGACCAGCGGCACCGACGCCTTCCAGGTCGACCTGCGCGGCCTGGTCGAGCTGCTGAGCCGGCACCTGTACTCGAGCCCCCGCGTCTACCTGCGCGAGCTGCTGCAGAACGGCGTCGACGCCATCACCGCGCGCCGCGCCCTGGACGCCGACGCGCCCTCGCGCGTGCTGCTGCGCCCGCTGGACGACGGCGGTCTCGAGGTGCACGACACGGGCGTCGGCCTCACCGCCGACGAGGCCCGCGACCTGCTGGCCACCATCGGGCGCAGCTCGAAGCGCGACGCCGGGCCCGCCGACCCGGCCGACCCGCTCGCCGGGGCTCTCGGCACGGGGTTCGGGGGCGGGCGCGAGGAGTTCCTCGGCCAGTTCGGGATCGGCCTGCTGTCGGCGTTCATGGTCGCCGACGAGATCGACCTCGTGTCGCGCTCCGCGCGTGACCCGGAGGCGCCGCCGGTCCGCTGGCGCGGCTATGCCGACGGCCGGTACGAGCTCACCGAGCTCGACCCCGAGGACCCCTCGGCTCCCGGCGAGCCCGGGAGCGTCGTCCGGCTGCGCCCGCTGCGCGACGCGGAGCACTGGCTCGAGCCCGACACCGTGGCGGCCCTCGCCGCCGACTTCGGCGGGCTGCTGCCCGTGGACGTGTCGGTCGAGGTGCGCCTGGACGACGGTGGCACGGTCAGGCGCCGCCTCAGCGGCGGCGAGCTGCCCTGGCGCGCGACCCATGCGGACGACGCCGAGCGCGCGCGGGCGCTGGCGGCGTACTGCGAGCGCACCCTCGGCTTCACGCCGCTGGCCCACATCGACCTCGACCTGCCGGTCGCCGGGCTCACCGGGGTCGCGTTCGTGCTCCCCGCCGCCGTGGCCCCCACGACCGCCGCGCACCACCGGGTGTCGCTCAAGCGCATGCTGCTCGGCACGGGCGTCGAGAGCCTCCTGCCCGAGTGGGCGTTCTTCGTCCGCTGCGTCGTCGACGCGTCCGCCCTGCGGCCGACGGCGTCGCGCGAGGGGTTGTTCGAGGACGACGTCCTGTTCGCCACCCGCGAGGCGCTCGGCGAGCAGGTCCGCGCCTGGGCCCTCGAGACGCTGGCCGAGCCGTCGCCGCTGGCCCGGTCGTTCCTGTCCACGCACCACCTCGCCGTCCGCGCCCTGGCGGTGCAGGACGACGCCATGCTCGACCTGGCCGCCCGCGTGCTGCCGTTCGAGACGACGGTCGGCACGCGCACCCTCGCGGACCTGGCCGAGCCCGCCGACGGAGGGGCGCCCGCCCGGGTGCTGTGGACCACCAGCGTCGAGGAGTACCGCCGGGTGGCCGCGGTCGCCGCGGCGCAGGGCCTGCCGGTGCTCAACGCGGGGTACGTGTACGACGCCGACCTGCTCGCCCGCGTCGCCCGGCGACGGCCGGGGTGGCGCCTCTCCCCCGTGGTGCCGGGCGACCTCGAGGCCGTGCTGGGCGAGGTGGAGCCGCTGCGCGAGCTCGAGGTGACCGACGCGCTCGCCGCCCTCGGCGACGACCTCGCCGACCAGGACTGCGACGTCCAGCTGCGGGTCTTCTCGCCGTCCGAGGTGCCCGCGATGCTGCTCACCGACCGGGACGGCGAGCACGCCCGCCAGACCCGCGAGGCCGCCGCCCCCGTCGGCGACGCCACGGACGTCTGGGGCTCCGTCCTCGCCGGCCTCGCCGGCCCGGCCCGCGCCCGCCGGCTCGTGCTGAACGACGCCAACCCGACGGTCCGCGCGCTGCTCGCGGCCGACGACGCCCCCGTCCGCGCGGCGGGCGCCCGGTCGCTGTACGTGACCGCCCTGCTCGCGTCCGGCCGGCCGCTGGCCGGCGCCGAGGCGAGCCTGCTCGACCACGCCCTGCGCACGCTGCTCGAGCGTGCCCTGCCCGACGCCCGCACCACCGAGCCCCGCACCACCGACACCGAGGACGACGCCCGATGACCCGCACCCTGGACGAGGCGAACCGCGCCGTCTCGACGATCATGAGCATGCCGTACGGCGTCGCGCGCAGCGCTGCCGCGGAGCAGGAGGCCGCACGCATCACCGCGGAGGGCCCGGACGAGGCCCGCGCGTACGCCCTCTTCGCGCTGGTCGACTCCTACACCTCGACGCCCGAGGCCGAGAAGGCGTTCCTGCCGTTCACCCAGCTCCTGCGCTGGTGGGACGCGCACCCGGAGCTGTTCGACGGCAGCGACACCCACTCGCTGTTCTGGTCGTTCAAGTGGATGGTGGGCCTGCTCGCGCGGTTCCCCTCCGTCCCGACCGCACAGCTCGACGCGACGCTCGACGACATGGAGCGCCGCTACGCGCTCGCCGGGAACGGGACCAGCGCGGTGGCCGGCGAGCGGTTCGCCTGGCTGCGCGCCCAGGGCGCCCCCGGCACCGAGGAGGCCTACCGGACCTGGATCACCACGCCCCGCGACTCCTTCTCGGACTGCGCCGCCTGCCTGCCCGCCGGCCAGGCGGAGTACCTCGCCGAGACCGGCCGCGTCCGTGAGGCGGCCGACGTCGTGAGCGCCGCCGTCGCGTCGGGCGCCACCTGCGGCGACGAGCCCGCGGGGATGGAGTCCCTGCTGCAGCTGCTCCTGCTGGACCTGGGCGACGCCGCGGGCGCCGCGGCCGCGCACCGCAGCGCGATGAGCCACCTCGACGCCGCGGTGTCGAAGGAGATCGCCACCTCCCGCCACGTGGAGTTCCTCGCGCGGACCGAGCACCCGGAGCGCGCCCTGCGGCTCCTGCACGCCTCCCCCGAGCACCTCACGGTGTCCGACTCGCCGGGCGAGCGCCTCGCCGTGCTCACCCACGTCGCGGTCGCCACGGGCGTGCTGCGCGAGACGCACGCCGAGACGCCCGTCGAGCTCGCGGGGGTACCGGCGCGCACGGTCGCCGAGCTGGACGCGTGGGCCCGCGGCGAGCTCACGCCGGTCGCCCGCGCCTTCGACGCCCGGCACGGCACCGACCGGCACGCCCGCCTGCTCGACGCCGCGTGGGAGCGGCAGTCGCGCCGGCTCCCCGTCGAGCTCGGGGTGCTCGCCGCCGCCGAGCGCACGGCCGCCGCGACCGACCCCGTCCCCGGCCCGGCGCCCGACGTGCTGACCGACGGGCTGCCCGTGTCGCTCGCGGGCGCGGACGCAGGCTCCCCCGCCGGCGTCGACCTCGCCGGCCTGACGGACCCGCGCGACGACGCCGACCCGGTCGGCGCCGCTCTCGCGCGGGCGGAGCTCGAGCCTGACCCGGTCGAGGCCTCCGCGGCCTACCTCACCGCCGCCCGCGTGGCCGAGGAGGCCGGGCGGCTCGAGGACGCCGGCTTCGCCCTGGCCGAGGCCGCGCAGGTGGCCGCCGCCCTGGGCGACGACGAGGGCGCGGTGCCCGCGTTCGGGCGGGCGGTCGGCCTGCTCCGGGCCGCGGGGACCGACCCCGCCTACGTCGGCCCCGTGGTCCGGGCCGCCGCCGCGGCCCAGGCTCGCGCCGGCGACGTCGACGCCGCCCTCGCCGCGGTCGAGCGGGTGCTCGGGGGCGTCGTGCGCCCCACGGTCGGCGCGCCCGCGGCTCCGACGCCCGCGCTGTCGGAGGACCTCGCGACCCGCCGCGCCGCGTTCGCCGCCGCTGAGGAGCGGCAGCTGCGCGACGTGCGCGCCCGCCTCCTCGCGACCGCGGGGCAGCACGCCGAGGCGGCGCGCCAGGCGGAGACGGTGGCCGAGGAGTTCGGTCGTGCCGGCCTGCCCTTCGACGCCGCCCACGCGTTCTGGCTGGCGGGCAGCGCGCTCCGGGCCGCGGGCGACGCCACCGCGGCGGTCGACCCGCTGCGGGCCGCGTTGGAGGGTCTCGCGGCGGTGGGCGCACGGGCGGACCTGGCCGCCGTCGCGGACGAGCTCGTCGGGACGCTCCGGGGTCTGGGTCGCGCCGAGGAGGCCGACGCCGTCGCCTCGTCGCTCGTGCCCTGACGCGCGGCGGCCGTCGCGCGACGCCGGTCGCGCCGGGCCGGTGACGCGAGGCGACCCGCCGACCGCCGGACCGGTCGACGGGTCAGCCCGCGCGTCCCTCGGCGACCCCGTAGGACGGCGGCAGGTGATCGTGGCCGCCGGGGACGGTCGTCACGCACCACGACCACCGGCCCGGCGCCACGGCGGCGTCCAGCAGGGCCGAGACCGCCGGCGCGAGGAGCACCGGGCAGCCGGCTCCCCGGTGGGACGCCGGACCGGGCTCCGGATCGGGCGCAGGGTCCGGCACCGCCGCGGCGCCCGGGGTCCCGGGCGCGGCACCCCCCGCGACGACGACCGCGGGCGCGCGATGCAGCGCGGCGACCGCCTCGGCCGGCGCCTCGGCGGCGTCGGACACCTCGAGCACGACGACGTCGGGCGGTCCGCCGTGTCCCGCTCGCCGCAACGAGGCGCGCAGCGCGAGCAGCGCCACCGACGCCGGGACGTGCGCGGGACGGGCCGACGCCGGGTCCGCCCGGGCCCACGCGGCGACCTCGGGCACCCAGCGGTCGGCGACGCCCGCCCCCGCGAGGGACGGCCGCCTCCGGCCGAAGCCGCCTCTCGCCCCCCGAGGCGCGGCCGCCAGCACCACGAGAGGTGCGTCACCGTCCCGGCGCGTCGTCGCCGGGGTGACGGACGCGGCCACCAGCCGGTCGAGGGCCGCGGCCACCGCGACGCGGACGTCACCGAGGCGGTCGGCGCCGCCGCCGGCACCGGGCACGAGCAGGGACGTTCCTGGGAGGACGACGGCGCGGGCTGGCACGCGCCCAACCTACCCTCGCCCTCTCGCTCGCCCTCTTCACGCCCCCGCCACCGCCCCGGCGGGCGGCACGGCCCGCGACCCCGGGCCGTCCGGAGCTCGGCGCTCGCGCCCCGCCGTGGGTCCCGGCGTGTAGCGTGGACGGGTGAGGTTCTTCGGTTCACGCCGGGCAAGCAAGATCCGGCCGACCTCCGTCGGCCGGGAGGACGAGCTCGTGGGCGGCCTTCGGGACGACGATCTCCACGACCGGATCGAGGGTCTGCTCGCCGACCACGTCGGCGCGGAAGACGCGCTGGCCCCGTTGTCGCGCGAGCGCGTGACGGACTGGCTGGAACGGTCCGGTTTCTCCTACTTCGTCGACTCCGACGGAGACGTCGGCGGGCTCTGGCACGGCTGGTTGTTCTACTTCCTCGTGCTGGGCGAGCGGTCGGAGGTGCTCCAGGTCCGCGGTCAGTGGCACCGCGACCTCAGCATCGACCGGCTCGGCGACATCCTCGAGCTCTGCAACGAGTGGAACGCCGAACGGATCTGGCCCAAGACGTACGTGCGCGTGCGCGACGACGGCTCCGTCGTGGTCTGCGCGGAGGTCACCGTGGATGTCGGCAGCGCGGTCGGCGAGGCGCAGCTCGACCAGCTGCTGCAGTGCGGCCTCAGCACGGGGTCGATGTTCTTCGAGCACCTCGACACCACGTTCCGCGACCCGCTGCGGGACGCGTCGTGACCGGCGCGGACCGGTCCGGCACCGCCCGCCGGCTGCTCGGCGGCGTCCGGCGAGCGGCGGACGCGGTCGGTCGCGCCGTGCAGGACGCCGGCGCACGCGTCGCCGCCCGCGCGGAGCGTGCACCCGCGGGCCCGCGCGGCACGACACCGCGGCCGTTGTCCCACTTCCGTGTGGCGGACGACCTGACCCGCCGGGGCTACCGGTTCCGCACGGACGACGACGGCGACGTGACCGGGACGTGGGACGGCAACCGGTTCTGGTTCCTCCTGCTCGGCGACCACGACGAGATCCTGCAGGTGCGCGGCCGCTGGGCCGGCACGGTGCCCGAGGGCGCCCGCCTGGCCGTCCTGCAGGCCGTGAACGACTGGAACCGCGAGCGGGTGTGGCCCAAGGTCTACGCCCGGGCGGAGGGCGAACGACTCGCGCTCTACACCGAGGTGTCGGTGGACTTCGAGCACGGCGCGACGGACGAGCAGCTCGCCGCCACCGTGTCGTGCGGCCTCGTCACGTCGTCGCAGTTCTTCAGCACCGTGGGTGCGATGACGCCCGGCGGGCCGGAGATCGACGACCCGTCCTGAGCCGGCCCGGTTCGGGCAACCCGCCCGGTCAGCCTCGCAGCGAGGGCATCCCGAGCACGACCGGGCCCGCGGACGGCGCCGTGCCGTGGGAGTGCTCGTCCTCTCCCCCGCCGAGGCGCGCCGTCTCCCGCTGCGCCCAGGCGTCGCCCGACCGGGTGCGGCGCACGGCGTACGCGCCGCCGTCGAGCACCGCGTCCGCGACGAGGAAGTGCGGCGCCGACCGCGTGACCCCCACGGTCACGACGTCGCCCGGGCGCGGCAGGCGCGCGTCGAGCGTCGCGGCGTCGGCGAGCCGCGGGTCCTCGAGCGAGGTCGGGGCGCCGGCGAGGCCCTCGGCCCCGGCGGCGACGTCGTCGAGCAGGTCGGCGGGGAGCGCGAGGTGCACGAGCCGGTTGTCGGGGGCGCGTCCGGAGAGCCGGTGCGTCGCGCCGTCCTTCTTGCCGGCACCCTCGGAGACGAGGACGTCGATCGTGCGCCCGACCTGGCGGGCGGCCTCCTCGCCGGCGATGCGCTCCTGGAGGGCCAGCAGGCGCTCGAACCGCTCCTGCACGACCTCCTTGGGCAGCTGCTCCTCCATGGTCGCGGCCGGCGTGCCGGGGCGCGGGGAGTACTGGAACATGAACGCCGAGCTGAACCGCGAGGCCTCCACGACGCGCAGCGTCTCGCGGAAGTCCTCCTCCGTCTCCCCCGGGAAGCCCACGATGATGTCGGTCGTGATCGCGGCGTCCGGCATGGCGTCCCGCACGCGGTCGAGGATGCCGAGGAACCTGGCCGACCGGTACGACCGGCGCATGGCGCGCAGCACGCGGTCCGAGCCGGACTGCAGCGGCATGTGCAGGCTCGGCATGACGTTCGGCGTCTCGGCCATGGCGGCGATGACGTCGTCGGTGAACGCCGCCGGGTGCGGGGAGGTGAAGCGCACGCGCTCCAGCCCCTCGATCGCGCCGCAGGCGCGCAGCAGCTTCGCGAACGCCCCGCGGTCGCCGAACTCGACGCCGTAGCTGTTGACGTTCTGGCCCAGCAGCGTGACCTCGACGGCGCCGGCGGCCACGAGCGCCTCGACCTCGGCCAGGACCTCCCCCGGCCGGCGGTCGCGCTCCTTGCCGCGCAGGTGCGGCACGATGCAGAACGTGCAGGTGTTGTTGCAGCCGACCGAGATCGACACCCAGCCCGCGTAGACCGACTCGCGGCGCGTGGGCAGCGTGGAGGGGAAGACCTGCAACGACTCCGCGATCTCCACCTGGGCCTCGGCGTTGTGCCGGGCCCGCTCGAGGAGGACCGGGAGCGCGTCCAGGTTGTGCGTGCCGAAGACGACGTCCACCCACGGGGCCTTGGACACGATCTCGCCGCGGTCCTTCTGCGCGAGGCAGCCGCCGACCGCGATCTGCATCCCCGGCCGGTCCGACTTGATCCCGGCGAGCTGCCCGAGGTTCCCGTAGAGCCGGGTCGCGGCGTTCTCGCGCACGGCGCAGGTGTTGATCACGACGACGTCGGCGCGGCTGGCCGCCTCGTCCTCGGCGGTGGCGCGCGCGTAGCCGGCCTGCTCGAGCATGCCGGCCATGTGCTCCGAGTCGTGCACGTTCATCTGGCAGCCCAGGGTGCGCACGAGATAGGTGCGCTGGCCGGACGGCTCGTCGGTGGGACGTGCCGACACGGCGGGGCTCTGCGTGGTACTGGACATCGCATCTAGGGTACGGTGCCCGACGGCCGGGCCCCGACGAGGTGACCCAGACCTCCTGCTCGACGGCGTGGCCGCCGCGGTCAGGGCCCGGAGCGCAGTCATGCTGCGCAAGCACTGTTACTGAACCGTTGCGGAACCGGACAACCCGGTGCTGGTCGCGGAAACACCGAGTGGATAGGTTCGACAGATGGATCACGGCGATGCGACCACGACGACCGACCCCGCCGAGGCGGAGTCCTCCCTCGGTGCCCCGCTCGTCGAGCTGAAGAACGTCAACAAGCACTTCGGCGAGCTGCACGTGCTCCAGGACATCGACCTCACCGTGCGCCGGGGCGAGGTGCTCGTCGTCATCGGCCCGTCCGGCTCCGGGAAGTCCACCCTGTGCCGGGCGATCAACCGCCTTGAGACGATCGACTCCGGCGAGATCCGGATCGACGGCCAGCCGCTGCCCGAGGAGGGCAAGACCCTGGCCAAGCTGCGGGCCGACGTCGGCATGGTGTTCCAGGCGTTCAACCTCTTCGCGCACAAGACGATCCTGGAGAACGTCACGCTCGGGCCGGTCAAGGTCCGCAAGGAGCGCTCGTCGGCCGCGAAGGAGCGCGCCCTGCAGCTGCTCGACCGGGTCGGGGTGAAGAACCAGGCCCAGAAGATGCCCGCCCAGCTCTCCGGCGGTCAGCAGCAGCGCGTCGCGATCGCCCGCGCGCTGGCGATGAAGCCCAAGGTGATGCTCTTCGACGAGCCCACCTCGGCGCTCGACCCGGAGATGATCAACGAGGTCCTGGACGTCATGGTCGCCCTCGCCAAGGAGGGCATGACGATGATCGTCGTCACCCACGAGATGGGCTTCGCCCGCAAGGCCGCGAACCGGGTCGTCTTCATGGCGGACGGCCAGATCGTCGAGGAGGCCACCCCCGAGGAGTTCTTCACCGCGCCGAAGAGCGACCGCGCCAAGGACTTCCTGTCCAAGATCCTCTCCCACTGACCAGCACTGATCCACCCACGACCACTGCCACGCTAGGGCGGGAACCCCCGCCGGCCGCGCGGTCCGGGACCTGACATCGGCGTCCCCGGCCCGCCCGGGCGACCACAACGAAGGGTAAGAACGATGCGCACACGACACGCAGGGGCCGCGGCGCTCGCCGCACTGACCGCTCTCACGCTCGCCGCCTGCGGCGGCGGCGACGTCGGCGGCGAAGGTGGCGGCGACGAGACCGGCGGTGCCGGGGGCGGCGACACCATCAAGATCGGCATCAAGTTCGACCAGCCCGGCCTGGGCTACCAGGACGGCAGCGAGTACACTGGATTCGACACCGACGTCGCCCGCTACGTCGCGGACAAGCTCGGCTACTCGGAGGACCAGATCGAGTGGGTCGAGGCGCCGTCGGCCAACCGCGAGACCATGCTGCAGACCGGCCAGGTCGACATGATCTTCGCGACCTACTCCATCACCGACGAGCGCAAGGAGCAGGTCGCGTTCGCCGGCCCGTACTTCATCGCCGGTCAGGACCTCCTCGTCGCCGAGGACAACACCGACATCACCGGTCCCGAGACGCTCGAGGGCAAGAACCTCTGCTCGGTGACCGGCTCGACGTCGGCGCAGCGCATCAAGGACGAGTACGCCGAGGGTGTGCAGCTCGTGGAGCGGCCCGGCTACGCCGAGTGCGTCACCGCGCTCACCGCCGGCCAGGTGGACGCGGTCACGACCGACGACATCATCCTCGCCGGCCTTGCCGCCCAGCCCGCCAACAAGGGCAAGGTCAAGGTCGTGGGGGCTCCGTTCTCCGAGGAGAACTACGGCGTGGGCCTGCCGCAGGACAACGACCGCTGCGAGGACATCAACGCCGCGATCACGGAGATGATCGACGACGGCTCGTGGGAGGAGGCCGTGACCTCGAACACCGAGGGCACCGGCTACACCCCGAACGCCGACCTCAACCCGCCGACGCCGGACGCCTGCGCCTGACGAGGTCGTCCGACCGTCCGATCGGCACGAGGGGGGGCGGCGCCGCCGCGCCGCTCCCCTCGTTCGTCGACCTTCGTCCGTCCACCGCGGTTTCCGCCGCACCACCCTCCGGGAGGCTGACACACCGTGGGTGACTTCCTGTCCCAGTTCGGCGAGCTCTTCGCGATCTACGACGTGCCCGCCGCGTTCTGGGTCAACATCCAGCTGACGTTCTGGGCCGCGATCTTCTCGCTGATCCTCGGCACCGTGCTCGCGCTCATGCGGATCTCGCCCATCGCGAGCCTGCAGTGGGCGGGCGCGGCCTACGTGAACATCCTGCGCAACACTCCGCTGACCGTCATCATGACGTTCCTGTTCCTGGCGGTCTGGACGCAGCTGCAGATCACGCTGTCCGACGACTTCGCTCAGAACTTCTTCCGGTTCGGCGTGATCGGCCTGACCGTGTACCACGCGGCGTTCGTGTGCGAGGCGATCCGCTCGGGGGTCAACACCGTGCCCCTGGGGCAGGCGGAGGCCGCCCGGGCGATCGGCCTGTCCTTCCTGCCCGCCGCCCGGCTGATCATCCTGCCGCAGGCGTTCCGCGGCGCGATCGCGCCCCTCGGCAACACCCTGATCGCGCTGCTGAAGAACTCGACGGTCGCGGTCGCGGTGAGCGTCTCCACGGAGACCTCGACCCTCATGCGGGAGATGATCGAGAGCAACGCGAACTACATCTACGCGATCTTCATGATCTTCGCGATCGGCTTCGCGGTGCTCGTGATCCCCATCGGTCTGCTCACCACCTTCCTCTCCAACCGACTGGCGGTGCGCCGATGAGCTCTCAGCAGTCCGTCCTCTTCGACGCCCCCGGCCCCCGTGCGCGCCGGTTCATCGTGCTCGGCAACATCCTCGGCGCGCTCGTCGTGCTGGGCATCGCCGCGCTCGTCGTGGTGCAGCTCGCCGCCAAGGGGCAGTTCGCCGCGGCGCTGTGGGAGCCGATCTTCACGTCCAGCGCCTGGCAGAACTACTTCATCCCCGGCCTGCAGAACACGCTGCGGGCCGCGGGGTTCGCCATCGTCGGCGCCGTGGTCTTCGGCCTCATCTTCGGGTCCGGGCGGCTCGCCCGCGTGCGCGCCGTCCGCTGGTTCAGCGGCGTGGTCGTGGAGTTCTTCCGCGCCGTGCCGGTGCTGCTCATGATGGTCTTCTTCTGGCTGCTGTTCGGGTTCAACCGGATCAGCGACGACCCGGCCTTCCTCGCCGTCGTGATCGCCCTCATCCTCTACAACGGGTCCGTCATCGCGGAACTGGTGCGGGCGGGCGTCGGCAACCTGCCGAAGGGCCAGTCCGAGGCCGGCCTCGCGGTCGGGCTCACCGGCGGGCAGGTGCTGCGGTCGATCCAGCTCCCCCAGGCCCTCATCGCGATGCTGCCGGCCCTGGTGTCCCAGCTCGTGGTGGTCCTCAAGGACACCGCTCTCGGCCAGATCATCACCTACAACGAGCTGCTGCGCGCGGCGCAGATCTTCGGCAACGGGAACAGCAACAACCTGCAGACGCTGACGGTCGCCGCGCTGATCTTCATCGTCATCAACTGGGCGCTGACCGCCGTGGCCCGCTGGCTGTCGCGGTACCTCAGCGGCCGCACGTCGGGGGTCACCGCGGCCGGTCCCGGGATCGGCAACCCGACCGCTGTCGCCGGCGGCAAGACCACGGGGCCGGGCAACGCCATCGCGGCCACCGGAGACCCGAGCGCGACCTGACGCGCGATCGCGCCTGCCACGCAGGACGACGGATGCCCCCGGACGCTTCTCGCGTCCGGGGGCATCCGTCGTCCTGGGGCGTGCGTTGAGATCCGATCCTGCGGGCGGAGATCCATGACAAGCGTGGACGTGGAGGCGACGGCACCCACGGACGGCGGAGCCCGCTGGCAGCGCGCGAGTCAGTCCACGGCACCGGGGTAGTCGTCGTCGAGGTCGTCCTCGCCCTCCTCCGCGAGGGCGTCGCGCACGACGCCGAAGGAGACGCCCGGCGCGTAGCCCTTGCGCCCGAGCGCCCCGACGGCGCGGCGGACGCGCACGTCGCGCTCCAGCCCGCGGGTGCGTGCCACGTGCTTGCGGGCCAGGGCCAGAGCGGCCGCGCGCTCGTCGTCGGGGTCCACCTGCTCGAGCGCGTCGGCGGCCGTCTCCTCGGCGATGCCGCGGCGGCGCAGCTCCATCGCCAGCGCGCGCCGCGAGAGCCCTCGCTCGGAGTGCCGCGTGCGCACGAGCATGTCGGCGTAGGCGGCGTCGTCGACCAGACCCACCTCGTCGAACCGGTCCAGCACCGGCCCCACGACCGCCTCCGGGTAGCCCTTGCGCGCGAGCGACTGCTCCAGCTCCGCGCGGCTCTTCGGGGCTGCCGTGAGGATGCGCAGCAGAGTCTCGCGCGCCTTCTCCGTGGCGTCCTCGAGCGTCAGCTCGCCGGCCTCGAGCCGCTCGGCCACCGTGCGACGGGGCTGACGCCCGCGCGGGGCGCCGTCCGCGTCGCCCTCCGAGCCGGCATCCGAGCCGGCATCTGAGTCGGCATGGCGGCGGCCGCGACGCTTCCCCACGCCGCGACCGCCCGGGGCAGTATCCCCCGAAGTCACGAGACCCCTCCTCCGTCGACCGCGACGAGCGCGGCGCCTGTCAGAACGGCGCCTTCTTGCCCTTGGCGCCCGCCTTGGCGGTCGGTGCCGGGTCGACGCTCAACCCCGTGGCGGAACCCGCGGCGCCCGTGGCCGGAGCCTCCGCCGCGGGGGCGTCCAGCTTGGCGCCGACACCGAGCTTCTCCTTGATGCGCTTCTCGATCTCGTTCGCCAGGTCAGGGTTGTCCTTCAGGAAGGCCCGGGCGTTCTCCTTGCCCTGGCCCAGCTGGTCGCCCTCGTAGGTGAACCACGAGCCGGACTTGCGCACGAACCCGTGCTCCACGCCCATGTCGATGAGCCCGCCCTCGCGGGAGATGCCCACGCCGTACAGGATGTCGAACTCCGCCTGCTTGAACGGCGGCGCCATCTTGTTCTTGACGACCTTGACGCGGGTCCGGTTGCCGACCGCGTCCGTGCCGTCCTTGAGGGTCTCGATGCGGCGGATGTCCATGCGCACCGAGGCGTAGAACTTCAGGGCCTTGCCGCCGGTGGTGGTCTCCGGCGAGCCGAAGAACACGCCGATCTTCTCGCGGAGCTGGTTGATGAAGATCGCCGTGGTGCCCGACGCGCTCAGCGCACCGGTGATCTTGCGCAGCGCCTGCGACATCAGGCGGGCCTGGAGGCCGACGTGGCTGTCGCCCATCTCGCCCTCGATCTCGGCCTTCGGCACGAGCGCCGCGACCGAGTCGATGACGATGATGTCCAGCGCGCCGGAGCGGATCAGCATGTCCGTGATCTCCAGGGCCTGCTCGCCGGTGTCCGGCTGCGAGACCAGCAGGGCGTCCGTGTCGACGCCGAGCTTCTTGGCGTACTCCGGGTCGAGCGCGTGCTCGGCGTCGACGAACGCCGCGATGCCGCCGGCCCGCTGGGCGCTGGCGACGGCGTGCAGCGCGACGGTCGTCTTGCCGGAGGACTCCGGGCCGTACACCTCCACGACGCGCCCGCGCGGGAGGCCGCCGATGCCGAGCGCGATGTCCAGCGCGATCGAGCCGGTGGGGATGACCTCGACGGGCGCGCGACCCTCGTCGCCGAGGCGCATGACCGAGCCCTTGCCGAAGCTGCGGTCGATCTGGGCGAGCGCGGCCTCGAGTGCCTTCTCGCGGTCTGCCGTTGCGGGCATGTCGGTCACCTTTGCGTTCTGGGCGCGGCGGCTGCGCGCCTGCGTTCGTGGCTGCGTGCTCATGTTGTCGTCGACCGTACGTGCCGCCACCGACACGGTCGGGGCGGCCCGTCGCGGCTGTGGAGGACGACGTCCGAGGACCCTCCTGGGGGCAGACTCTACCCGAACACGTGTTCGAGGGCGTCGTCGTCCCCGGGCGTGTCGCGCCACGTCCCGCCGGGCCGCAGCACGACGACGCGCACGTCCGGCGCCGCCCGGCGGCAGGCCGCCGCGAAGGCCTCCCCGGCGTGGTCCATCCACCCGCGCGGCAGGTGCTGCCCGCCCGGCACGTGCAGGGTGCCCCAGTGCACCGGGACCGCCACGCGCGGCCGGACCTCCGCGCACACCTCGGCCGCACCGCGGGGGCCGAGGTGGCCGCCCGACAGCCGCGGGCCCCAGCCGGACACGGGCACGAGGGCCACGTCCACCCGGCCGCCTGCCAGCTCGCGCACGCGCCCCACGCCCGGGTGGTGCTCGGTGTCCCCCACGGCCCACACCGTCGCTCCGCGCCCGCGCACCAGGTGCCCGCTCGCGGCGTTCGGCCGGTGCGGCATCGGCCGGTCGCCGTGCACCGCGGCGGTCAGGCGCACCTGCACGCCTGCGACGTCGTGCCAGTCCCCGTGCTGCGGGGCGTGCCGCGGGGCGTGCTGCAGGGCACGGTGCGAGCCGTGGTGAGCGACGTCGTGGCCCGGCGGGTGCCCCGCGGCAGGCGGCAGGTCGAGGCCGACACCGCGCAGGCCCTTGCCGCGCAGCCAGCGGGCGTTCGCGGGTGCCGTGAGCACCGGCACGTCCCCGAGCAGCCGCAGCGAGCCCAGCTCGGCGTGGTCGTGGTGCAGGTGGGAAAGCAGGGCGACGTCGGCGCCCCGCCAGGCGTCCGCGTCCGGACGGTCGCCCCGGCGCCGCAGGAGGCCCGCGTGCCGCCGCAGCAGCGGGTCCGTCACGAGCCGGGCGGTGCCCCCGCCCGCGCGCGGGACGTCGAGGACGACGGTCGAGTGCCCCAGCCACGTCACCCGGAGCCCGGCCCCCGTGACGGGGGCGTGCCCGCCCGGCACGTCACCCGGCGCCCCGCTCATGAGGCCTCCCGCAGGCCGAGCGCGGCGAGCCAGGCGACGAGCCGGCGGTGCACCGCCTCGGCGCCCACCAGCACGCGGGCGCCGTCCACGTCCTCGCGCTCGTCGTCGGGCACGACGAGGTCGGCGGGGTGCAGCAGCAGCGCCTCGCTCTGCGCGCCGCCGAGCCCGCCGTGCGAGCCCACCAGCCCCTCGAACGCGTGCACCCGGCCCATCGGGCCGACCGACGACACGACCACGAGGTCGCCGGCGTCCTCCAGCCCGGCGACGCGCAGCAGGTCGGCGCGCGCCCGCGACCCGTAGCCGACCAGGGGGTCCCGACCGGTCACGCGGCCGGTCGCCAGGTCGTGGGAGCCGAGCCGCCCGCGCGCCACCGGCCCCTGCGCGCCGTGGACCACGACGAAGCCGACGGCGGGCGACTCGACCAGGCCGGGCACGAGCGCGGGCCAGCGGGCCTCGACCTCCGCGGCCGACAGCCGGCGGGGATCGCGGCGGAACCACACCATCCCGAGGTTGCCCGACCCGATCACCTCGACCTCGGGCAGGCCCGTCCGGCCGGTGTCGCGGTCCGGCCCGACCAGGAGCCGGCCGTCACCGTCGTCGTCCCGGCGCAGCGCGTGCAGCGCGGTGTTCGCCGGGCCCCACGCCTCGCCGTCCGCCCGGCCGGCCTGCGCCGGGGCGGGGATCGCCATGAGCCGGTGCACCTCGTCGGCGAACGACCGCCCCACCACCTGCTCGAAGGTCGCCCCCAGCGACTGCCCGTGGTCCGACACGACCACCGTGCGGTACCGGCGCGGGGCGCCGCGCGCGATCTCCTCCCACAGCCCGACGACGCGGTCGAGCCCCTCCAGCGCACGCAGCGCCTCCGGCCGCAGCGGGCCGGCGTGGTGCGCGATCTCGTCGTAGTCGACGAGGTCCACGCACACCACGGGCGCGCCGCGCACGAGCTGCTCCGCCACGAGCGAGGTGTTGAGGTCGCGCAGCAGCACGTTGGTCACCGCCCGCAGCACCGGGTACCAGCCGCGGCGCGCCACCCGTGGACGCACCCCGCGCACCACCTGCTGCCACCCCTGGTACACCTCCTTGAGCGCCTCCCCGACGGTGCCGGCCACCGCCCGCACCAGCACGAACGGGCTCGAGAAGAAGCGGACGAACAGCTGGCCGGGGCCGAGCCCCTCCGTCGCGCGGCTCATCACGAGCAGGCTGGTCGGGGCGTCGCCGGAGAACATCGTCGACACCGCCACCCCGCCGTCGGCGAGCAGCCCGCGGCCGTCGGAGGCCGACCGCTCCACCTCGGCGGCGTCCGCCGGCCGGTTCGTCACCACCAGTCGGCCGAGCCGCCGCGACCACCACCGGAACGCCGGCACCGCGTCGGTGGTGCCGTGCAGCAGGCCCAGGGTGCTGGCCGGGGTGGTGCACGGCACGCGGGCCCACCACGACTCGAGCCGGTGGCTTCCCGACCCGAGCCAGCGCTCCATCGTGGGCACGAGCCCGGCCTCCAGGGCGTGGTCGAGCGTCGGCCGGGCCACGCCGTCGAGCATGACGACGAGCACGCCCGGGGGCCGGTCGTCCACGCCGTCCCCACCGGCCTCGCCGCCGTCGGGGGCGACCCGGCGCGGGAGCCCGGCGCGACGCCGGGCTCGGCGCAGCAGGTCGCCGACCACGTACGCGTTGTCCCGCGCCCCGACCACCCAGTGCCCGCACGCCATCACGAGCGCGGCGACGAGGAGCACGGCGAGCACGTCCGCCCACGAGCCGCTCGTCACGCCCGGGAGGAACGTCAGCGCGGCCCACACGACCGCCACCTGCGCCGCCAGGCCGAGCAGGAGCGCCACGACCGCCCCGCCGCCGCGCGCGAGGCGACGCAGCGGCGCCCGCAGCAGCGCGTCGCCGAGCCCCACGACGAGCGCCGCGAGCAGCACGTCCCACGGTGAGGCGACCCGCACGCCGTCGACCACGGCGATCGCGACCCCGAGCCCGGCGGCCGTGGAGACCAGGGACCAGAGGGCGCCGCGGACGTCGGCCACCGTCACGAGCGGGGGACGGTGGCGGCGCATGGCGCCATGATGCACCGCCTGCCCGACGTCGGCCCGAGCGGCGGGCGGTCGGCGCGCGGGCGGTCAGCGCGCGGGCGGCGCCTGGCGGCGGTCGTCGCGGCCCCAGCGCTCCGCGTCGGGGACGTCGAGCGCGTCGCACAGCGCGTGCCAGACGTCGCGGGGCTCCAGCCCGGCCTCGAGCGCCTCGGCCGGGGTCCGGCCGTCGAGGCGCGGCAGGACCTGCTCGCGCACGAGGGCACGCCCGTAGGCGGGCCCGAAGACCTCGTCGACCAGCTCGGCGAACTCGCGATAGCGCACGCCCCCAGCCTCGCACGGCCGGGAGGACGGTCGGGACGCCGGGCGCCGCGGACGCCGGCGCGGCGGGCCGGCCCGCCCTGCGGGCTGTCGGTGCTCCCTGCCAGGATGGCGAGGTGGTCGTCCCCCCGTCCGGCGTTCCCGCCGACCCCGCCGTCGCGCACGACGGCGTCCTCGCGCGGTTCGGACCCGCGACGCGTGCCTGGTTCGCCGGGGCTTTCGCCGCGCCGACCGCGGCTCAGGCCGGGGCGTGGGACGCGATCAGCTCCGACCGGCACGCGCTCGTCGTCGCGCCGACGGGGTCCGGCAAGACCCTCGCGGCGTTCCTCTGGGCCATCGACCGCCTCACGACCACGCCACCGCCGGAGCGGGCCCGCCGCTGCCGGGTCCTGTACGTCTCCCCGCTCAAGGCGCTCGCCGCCGACGTGCAGCGCAACCTGCGCTCCCCGCTGGCCGGCATCCGGCAGGCCGCCGCACGCGAGGGGCTCACGGTCGAGGAGGTGACCGTCGGCGCGCGCACGGGCGACACCCCCGCCTCGGAGCGCCGCGCGTTCGCCACCCGCCCGCCGGACGTGCTCGTCACCACCCCCGAGTCGCTGTTCCTCGTCCTCACGTCGCAGGCGCGAGCGGGCCTCGCGGGCGTCGAGACCGTGGTCCTGGACGAGATCCACGCGGTGGCGGGCACCAAGCGCGGCGCCCACCTGGCGCTGAGCCTCGAGCGGTTGGACGCGCTCCTCGACCGGCCCGCGCAGCGCGTCGGCCTGTCCGCGACGGTCCGCCCCGTGGAGACGGTGGCCGAGTTCCTCGCCGGGCACCGCACCCCGGACGACGGCGGCCGGGAGGTCGTCGTCGTGCAGCCCGAGTCCACCAAGAAGTGGGACATCGACGTCGTCGTGCCGGTGCCCGACCTCGCCGACCTCGACTCGGGCGGTGTGCCCGACCCGACCGCGCCGGCGCCCGCGGCGGCGCCGTCCGCGGCCGGGCTGGGCGACGAGGAGCTGGACCTCACCGGCGACGCCGCGTCGCCGCTGCGCCGCGCGTCCGTGTGGCCGCACGTCGAGGAGCGGGTCGTGGACCTCGTCGCCGAGCACCGCTCGACGCTGGTGTTCACCAACTCGCGCCGCGGCGCCGAGCGGCTGACCGCTCGGGTGAACGAGATCTGGGCGGAGCGCTCCGGGGTCGACCTGCCGGAGCCGGGCACGCAGTGGCCCGCGCAGACGCAGGGGCAGTCGGGGGCGTCGGTCGGGCTGCCGGCCGACGACGGCGCAGGGCCGCACGTGCTCGCGCGCGCCCACCACGGCTCCATGAGCCGGGTCGAGCGCACCCGCACCGAGTCCGACCTCAAGGCGGGCCGCCTGCCGGCCGTGGTCGCGACGTCGTCCCTCGAGCTCGGCATCGACATGGGCGCCGTGGACCTCGTCGTGCAGGTCGGTGCGCCGCCGTCCGTCGCGAGCGGGCTGCAGCGCATCGGGCGCGCCGGCCACCAGGTGGGCGCGGTGTCGCACGGCGTCGTCTTCCCGACGTTCCGCGGCGACCTGGTGCCCACGACCGTCGTGGCGCAGCGCATGCGCGCGGGCGAGATCGAGCACCTGCACGTCCCCGCCAACCCGTTGGACGTGCTCGCCCAGCAGGTGGTGGCGGCGCTCGCCACGGACGACTGGCAGGCCGACGACCTCCTCGCCGCGTTCCGCCGGGCGCACCCGTTCCGCTCGCTCGGCGACGCGACCTGGCGGGCCGTGCTCGACATGCTCGCCGGCCGCTACCCCAGCGAGGAGTTCGCCGAGCTGCGCGCCCGCATCGTCTGGGACCGCGCCACCGGCCGCCTGTCCGGGCGCCCCGGCGCCCTGCGGCTCGCCGCGACGAGCGGCGGCACCATCCCCGACCGCGGGCTCTACGGCGTCTACCTCGCCACGGAGGCGCCTGCCTCGGGCGTGCCGGCGGACGGCGGCGGCACGGCCGACCGGCCCCGCGGCGGGAAGCGCGTGGGCGAGCTGGACGAGGAGATGGTCTACGAGTCGCGCGTCGGCGACACGTTCACCCTCGGCTCGTCGACCTGGCGCATCGAGGAGATCACGCCCGACCGCGTCCTGGTGACCCCCGCGCCCGGGCTCCCCGGGCGCCTGCCCTTCTGGAAGGGCGACTCCCCCGGCCGTCCCGTCGAGCTGGGGCGTGCGGTGGGCGCGTTCGTCCGCGAGACCGACGCGCTGCTCGCCGACGACGAGGAGCGCGGCACCGGGCGCGGCCGGGAGGTGCTGCGCGACGCCGGGCTCGACACCTGGGCGGCGGACAACCTCGCCGCGTACCTGGGCGAGCAGCGTCGCGCGACGGGACGGCTGCCCGACGACCGCACCGTGGTCGTGGAACGGTTCCGCGACGAGCTCGGCGACTGGCGCGTCGTGATCCACTCCCCCTTCGGGGCGCCGGTGCACGCGCCGTGGGCGCTGGTCGTCGCCGCGCGCCTGCGGGCGCGGTACGGCACCGACGTCGCGGCGATGCACGCCGACGACGGGATCGTGCTGCGGCTCCCCGACGCCGGCGACTCCGGCTGGGACCTGGGCGGACCGGGCTGGGGCCCCGGGCCGGACGGTACAGGGCCGGACGGGGCGGGGCGCGGCGACGCCCCGGCGGTCACGGCCGAGGACCTGCTCGTCGACCCGGACGAGGTGCTCGACGCGGTGCGCGAGGAGCTCGGCGGCTCGGTGATGTTCGCGGCGCGCTTCCGCGAGGCCGCCGCGCGGGCGCTGCTCCTGCCGCGGCGTCGTCCCGACCGGCGGCAGCCGCTGTGGCAGCAGCGGCAGCGGGCGTCACAGCTGCTGCAGGTCGCGTCGCAGTTCCCGGACTTCCCGATCATGCTCGAGGCCGCCCGCGAGTGCCTGCGCGACGACTTCGACGTCGCGGCGCTCACGGACCTCATGCGCGACCTGGAGGGCGGCCGGGTGCGGCTGGTCGAGGTGACCACCCCGACACCGTCGCCCTTCGCGCAGGCGCTGCTGTTCGGCTACACCGCGCAGTTCCTGTACGACGGTGACGCGCCGCTCGCGGAGCGGCGGGCGGCCGCGCTGTCCCTGGACCCGGACCTGCTCACGGAGCTGCTCGGCGAGCAGGGCGCCACCCCGCTCGCGGACCTCCTCGACCCGGGCGCCGTGGAGCGCACCGAGGCGGAGCTCCAGGCGCTGGCACCCGAGCGGCAGGCGCGCGACGCGGAGGGGCTGTGGGACGTGCTGCGCCGCACCGGGCCGCACCCCGCGTCCGCGCTGCGGGCTCGGACCCGCGAGGGCTCCCGCGACCTCGTCGACGCGTGGCTGGCCGACCTGGAGGGCGCGCGCCGCGTCCTCCGGGTGCGGGTCGGCGGCCGCCCGGGCGACGACGCCGACGCCGAGCAGTGGGCCGTCGTGGAGGACGCCGGCCGGCTGCGCGACGCGCTCGGCGTCGCCCTGCCCGTGGGCGTGCCCGAGACGTTCACCGAGCCGGTGCCCGACCCCCTCGGCGACCTCGTCCGCCGCCACGCCAGGACGCACGGTCCGTTCCCCGCCGTGGACGTCGCGCGCCGGTTCGGGCTCGGCGTCGCGGTCGTGGCCCAGGTGCTGGCCCGGCTCGAGGCGGCGGGCGCGGTCGCGCGCGGGGCGCTGCGGCCTTCCTCGCTGGGCGGCACGGGCGACGAGTGGTGCGACCCGGAGGTGCTGCGCACGCTGCGGCGCCGGTCGCTCGCCGCGCTGCGCGCCGAGGTGGAGCCGGTGGAGCCGGAGTCGCTCGGTGTCTTCCTCCCGCGCTGGCACGGGATCGGGGTGCGGGTGGGCGGCGCCGGGTCCGGGGGCGGGACGCTGCGCGGCGCGGACGGCGTGCTGCGCGCGGTGGAGCAGCTCTCGGGGGCCGCGGTGCCGGCGTCGGCGCTCGAGACGCTCGTCCTGCCCGCCCGCGTCTCCGACTACTCCCCCGCGGTCCTCGACGAGCTCACCACGGCCGGCGAGGTGCTGTGGTGCGGGCACGGCCGGCTCCCGGGGTCGGGCGGCGGCGACGGCATGGTGAGCCTGCACCTGGCCGACGGCGCCCCGCTCACCCTGCGCGACCCGGACCCGGTGGACGAGGGCGGGCCGCTCGACAGCGACCTGCACCGCGCGGTGCTCGACCTGCTCACCGGCTCGGGCGGGTACTTCCTGCCCCGCCTCGCGGAGCTCGCGGGCGCGAGCCAGGCGACCACGCTCGACGCCTTGTGGGACCTGGTGTGGGCGGGCTGGGTGACGAACGACCGCCTGGGTCCGCTGCGCGAGTCGCTCGGCGGGTCCACCCGGCGCGGGGCCAGGCACGGCGGCGGCGCGCACCGCGCTCCCGCGGCCCCCGGGCGGGCCCGCCCCGTGCGGCCGTCCCGCTTCGGGCTCGCCCGCCCGACGTCGGCGGCCGCCGTGCCGCTGACCGGCGGCGGCCGCTGGTCGGCGCTGCCGGCCGTGGAGCAGGACCCGACCGTGCGCGCGCACGCGCTCACCCAGGTGCTGCTGGAGCGGCACGGCGTCCTGACCCGCGCGGCGGCGCCCGCGGAAGGGGTGACCTCCCGCTTCCGCGACGTGTACCGGGTGCTCCGGGTGCTCGAGGAGCGCGGGGCCGTGCGGCGCGGCTACTTCGTCGAGGGCCTGGGTGGCTCGCAGTTCGCGCTGCCCGGAGCGGTCGACCAGCTACGGACGGACGCCGCCGACCGCGCCCGCGCCCGGGACGCCCTCGTCGAGGGCGACGGTGCCGGCCCCGTGAGCAGCGGCGGTCGGGCCGAGCCGGGCGCCGTCCTCCTCGCCGCGACCGACCCGGCCAACCCGTACGGCGCCGCGGTCGCCTGGCCGCGCGCGGCGACCCCACGCACCGGGTCGTCCGGAGCCCGCGCCTCGGACGGGGGGGACGACGCCGCGGGTGCGCACCGTCCGGGGCGCAAGGCCGGCGCGGTCGTCGTGCTGGTCGACGGCGAGCTGGTGCTGTTCGTCGAGCGCGGCGGGCGCACGGTGCTGTCCTTCGCCCGCGGCGACGCGGGCGACGGCCCCCGCCTCGCCGCCGCGGCCCGGCTGCTCGTGACGGAGACGCGCGCCGACCGGCTCGGGCGCGTCACCGTGCAGCGCGTCGACGGCGTTCCCGCCCTCACCGCCGCCCGCGACCGGATCCCGGCCGCGGCCGCGCTGCTGGACGCCGGCTTCGGCGTGACGCCGCGCGGCCTGCGGCCGGCCTGACCCCGCACCGGGAGGCGACCGTGCCCGAGGGAGACGTGCTCCGGCTCACCGCCGAACGGCTCGGCGTCGCGCTGCGCGGCTCGCCCCTGGTGCGCGCGGAGCTGCGCTGGCCCTCGGCGGCGGGCGTGGACCTCGTCGGCGCCACGGTCCGCGAGTCGGTCGCGTACGGCAAGCACCTGCTCACCCGGTTCGACGACGGCCGCACGCTGCACACCCACCTGCGGATGGACGGCTCCTGGCGCGTGCACCGCACGGGCACCCGCGAGGCGGCCGGTCGCTCCCCCGCCGTCCGCGCCCTGCTGGCCACCGCGTCGTGGACCTGCGTCGGCCTCCAGCTCGGCATGCTCGACGTGCTCCGCACCCGCGACGAGCCGCGCCTGCTGGGCCACCTGGGCCCGGACGTCCTCGGCGACGACTTCCCGGAGCGGCTCGACGAGGGCGGACGTCGCCTCGCCGCCGACCCCGCCCGGCCGCTGTGCGTCGCCCTGCTCGACCAGCGCGGGGTGGCCGGGCTGGGCACGATCTGGACCGCGGAGTCGCTGTTCGTCACCCGGCGGTGGCCCTGGACGCCCGCCGGGGCCCTGGACGACGACGAGCGCCGGGCCCTGCTCGTGGCGGCCCGCCGGCTCATGGCGCGTAGCGTCCAGGGGGGACGACGTACCGGGCTGGGCGCCGGCGAGCTCGCCGTGCACGGTCGGCACCACAAGCCCTGCCGCCGCTGCGGGACGCCCGTCGCGCTGGGCAGCACCAGCGGCCCCGGGCGGCGGCCCGACGCCGGCGAGCGGGCGATCTACTGGTGCCCGACCTGCCAGCATGCGCCGAGATAGAGAACTCGGACCCGCGAGATAGAGAGGCCGGGTCGACACCGCAGAGG
>NZ_JBHJVM010000013.1:25653-127856 GCF_042264825.1 Isoptericola sp. NPDC056134 | reverse complement strand
CGCTACGGTCCGTGCCCTCTCTATCTCGGCGAGGAGCCTTCTCTATCTCGGCGAAGCGAGGAGCAGGGCGGGGGCGCCGCCCTCGACGGAGCGGGCGTCGACGCCGGCGGCGCGCGCGACGTCGGCGACGCGGGCCGAGCGGGCGCCGGCGGCGCACACGAGCAGCACGGGCCGGTCGGCGGGCAGCTCCGCGCGCGCGACGTCCGCGCCGTCCGGGCCGAAGAACGCGCCGCTCGGCACGAGCCGCGCCCCCGCGACCGGGAGCGCCTGGGCCTCCCAGTCCTCGCGGACGTCGACGATCGCCACGGGGGCGTCGCCGGCGAGCAGCGCTGCGGCGTCGGCGGCGCTCATGCTGGCGGGGCCGAGCCCGCTGCTCACGGTGCCGGTACCGGCGTCGGCCGACCCGCCCGCCGGGGCGGGCAGCCCGCAGAACGCGGCGTACGCGGCGTCGTCGGCGAGCAGCCCAGCGACGGGCTCGCGCGTGGGGTCGGGGCGGACGGCGAGCTGGCGCCACGAGAGCTCGAGCGCGTCGTAGACGGCGATGCGGCCCAGCAGCGTGGTACCCGCGCCCGTGATCAGCTTGACCGCCTCGGTCGCCATGACCGAGCCGACGGTGCCGCACAGGGCGCCGAGCACGCCGCCGGTGGCGCAGTCGGGCACGGTGCCCGGGGGCGGGGGCACCGGGAAGACGTCGCGGTAGGTGACGCCGCGCTCGCGGGCGCCGTCGTCCAGCACCGGCGCGCCCCAGAAGACGGCGACCTGGCCGTCGAACTGGTGGATGGCGCCCCACACGACCGGGACGCCGAGGATCTCGGCCGCGTCGGAGACGAGGTAGCGGGTCGGGAAGTTGTCCGCCCCGTCGAGCACGAGGTCGTACCCGCCCACGATCTCCAGCACGTTCTCGGGGGTGAGGCGCGCGGGGTGGGCCACGACCTCGACGTCGGGCGCGAGGTCGGCGAGCCGGTCGCGCGCCGACTCCACCTTGGGCCGGCCGAGGTCGGCCGTGCCGTGCACCACCTGGCGCTGCAGGTTGGAGAGGTCCACGACGTCGTCGTCCACGACGCCGAGCGCGCCCACCCCGGCGGCCGCGAGGTACTGCAGGGCCGGGCTGCCGAGGCCCCCCGCCCCCACGACGAGCACGCGCGCGGCGGCGAGCCGACGCTGCCCCTCCGGCCCGACACCGGGCAGCGGCAGGTGCCGGGCGTACCGGGCGAGGCGCGCGGCGTCGAGCTCCGGGCCGGGCGCGACGAGCGGGGCGAGCGACGTCATGCCGCGTACCGCTCCGCGAGCGCCGCGAGCTTGGCGTCGGCGTCGGCGTGCACGCGCTTCTCGAGGATGAACGACATCACCGGCACGACGCCGGCGAACACCATCGTGGCGAGCCGGCCGAAGCCCCAGCGCATCTTCGACCACAGGTCGAGCACCGTGACGAGGTAGACCACGTAGATCCAGCCGTGCGCGAACGGCACCCAGCCCATGTAGTCGATGACGACCTCGACCGGCACCACGTACTTGAAGAACATCTCGACGCACAGGATCAGCAGCATCACACCGGTGAGGATCGCCATGAACCGGTAGCGCTTGAGGGCGCCGCGCGCCTTGCGGATGGCGGCCTCGGCCTGGGCCTGGCTGGCGCCGCCGGCGGGAGTCGACGAGGGCTGCGGGGCGGGGGTCTGCTGCGGCGTGCTCACCCCAGCATCGTAGGCGCGAAACGATGCGGTTATTCCGTGGCCCGGTGTCGGCGGGCGTTCGTAGGCTGGATCCTCGTGCGACCTCTTCCCTTGCCCGACGTGGGCAACCCTCCCCTGTCGTCCCCCGCCCGGCTGCTGGCCTGGCAGGGGTGGCGTCAGCGCGACGTGCTCGCGAAGTCGCTGGTGGCGGGCGTGGTGGCGATGCTGGCGTCGGCCGCGGCCCCGCTGCTCATCGGTCGCGCCATCGACGAGGGGCTGTCGCAGGGCTTCGGCGGCCCCCTGTTCGCGTGGTGCGGGGCGATGCTCGGCGCCGCCGCCGTGATCGTCGTGGCCGGCATCTTCAACCACATCTGGGACGTCGAGAACTGGGTGCGGGCGTCGCTGTCGTTCTCCCAGCTCGTGGGCTACAAGGCCTCGCGCGCGGGGCACGCGATCACGCGCAAGCTGCCCACCGGCGAGGTCGTCTCCGCCGTCGCGAACGACGCCCTGCGCGTGGGCGACATGTTCTCCATGGCCGGCCGGTTCACCGGCGGCGTGATCGCGTACGTCGTGGTCGTCGTGATCATGCTGTCGCAGCACGTGCAGCTCGGCCTGGTGCTGGCGCTCGGCATCCCGGCGGTGGCGGCCGTCCTCGGCCTGCTGATCAAGCCGCTGCAGTCGCGCCAGACGACGCAGCGCGAGGCCACGGGCCGCCTGACGTCGCTCGGCGCGGACACCGTCTCGGGCCTGCGCATCCTGCGCGGCATCGGCGGCGAGGACGAGTTCGCCGCCCGCTACGCCCGCCAGTCGCAGGAGGTGCGGCACCAGGGCGTGCGCGTCGCCGTGCTGCAGTCGGTGCTCGACGGCCTGCAGGTGCTGCTGCCCGGGCTCCTCGCCGCGCTCGTGCTGTGGCTCGGCGCCCGCGCCGCCGTCCGCGGCGAGATCACCAGCGGCCAGCTCGTGACGTTCTACGGCTACGCCGCGTTCCTCGCCTGGCCGGTGCAGATGGCCACGCAGATGCTGCAGATGGTCATCCGTGCCGTCATCTCGTCGCGCAAGATCCTCGACGTGCTGCGGGTCACCGAGGCGACGCCGTCGACCGCGACGCCCACGGACGCGCCGCCCGCCGGCGCCGAGCTCGCCGACGAGACGAGCGGCCTGGTGCTGCGCGAGGGCCGCGTCCTGGGCCTCGTCAGCGCGGACCCGGACGCCTCGGCGCGCGTCGCGACGCGGCTCGGGCGGCTCGACGACGAGGCCGAGGCCGGCACGCCGGTCCGGCTCGGCGGCGTGCCGCTGGCCGACCTCGACAAGGAGGCGCTGCGCCACCGCGTCGTGGTCTCCGAGGCGACGCCGCACCTGTTCTCGGGCGTGCTCGGCGAGGCGCTCGACGCGCGCGGCCGCGCCACCGAGGCCGACCTGCTGGCCGCGATGGTCACCGCGGACGCGCACGACGTCCTCGACAGCGTGCCCGGCGGCCTCGCCGGCGAGCTGCCCGAGAAGGGCCGCTCCCTGTCGGGCGGCCAGCGGCAGCGCGTGGCGCTCGCGCGGGCCCTGCTCACCGAGCCGGAGATCCTCGTCCTCGTGGAGCCCACCAGCGCGGTGGACGCCCACACCGAGGCGCGGATCGCGGAGCGGGTCGCTCAGGTCCGTCGAGGCCGCACCACGCTCGTCGTCACGGCGAGCCCGCTGGTGCTCGACCACCTCGACGAGGTCGTGCTGCTCGACGACGACGCCACGGTCGCGGCGTCCGGCACGCACGCCGAGCTGCTCGCCCGCCGCGACGCCCACGGCGCCGCGTACCGCGCCGTCGTCGGCCGGAGCATGGCGGAGGACGCCGACGACGAGTCCGACGAGCTGACCGACACCGACCTGGAAGGAGCGGCACGATGAGCAGCACCACCAACCCCAACCTGCTGCCGATCGCCGACCGCGCCGAGGTCAACCGCACGGTGGGCCGCCTGTTCCGGCGCCACCGCGGCCAGCTCGGCGGCGTCGCCGTGCTGCACACCCTTGCCGCGCTGGCCGGCCTGGCGGGCCCGTTCCTGCTGGGGCGGATCATCGACCTCGTCGCCGACGGCACCACGCTGTCCGCCGTCGACTCGCTCGCGATGGTGCTCGTCGGCGCCGTCGTCGCGCAGGCCGTCATCACGCGGTACGCGCAGCGCCTGTCGATGGTCTTCGGCGAGCGGGTCTTCGCCGACCTGCGCGAGGAGTTCATGGACGCCGTGACCCGGCTGCCGCTGTCGACGGTGGAGAAGGCCGGCACCGGCGACCTCGTCGCGCGCACCACCAACGACGTGAACAAGCTGCAGCACGCCGTGCGGTTCGGCGTGCCGCGGGTGCTCGTGTGCGTCGTGACGATCCTGCTCACGCTGGTCGCGTCGTTCCTCGCGAGCCCGCTCGTGGCGGTCGGGCTGCTCACCGGCGTCCCGCTGATCGTCGTGGCCACGCGCTGGTACCTCAGGCGCGCGACGCCGGGTTACCTGCGCGAGTCGGCGGCCTACGCCGCGATCAACGGCTCCATCACCGAGTCCGTCGAGGGCGCCCGCACCACCGACGCCCTGCACCTCGGCGCCCGCATCCGCCGGCGCATCGACCGCGACCTGCGCGAGGCGTTCGACGCCGAGTCGTACACCCTGGGCCTGCGCCTGCGGCTCATCCCGGCCCTGGACGCGGCGGTCGCGATCGCGCCGATCGTCGTCATCCTCTGGGGCGGCTGGCTCGTGTCTCAGGACCTCACCACCGTGGGCACCGTCGCGACCATCGCGATGTACGGCCACCAGATGGGCGGCCCGGTGTTCGACCTGGTGTTCTGGCTCGACGAGCTGCAGGTCGCGGCCGTCGCGCTGGCGCGCGTCGTCGGCGTCGGGCTGGTCGGCCCGGACCGGACCGCCGGTACCGCCGTGCCGTCGTCGGAGGACGTCCGCGCCCGGTCGGTGCGGTACGCGTACCGCGAGGGCCACGACGTGCTGCACGGCATCGACCTGGACCTCGCCCCCGGCGAGCGGCTGGCCGTCGTCGGACCTTCCGGCGCGGGCAAGTCCACGCTGGGTCGCATGCTCGCGGGCATCCACCCGCCCACCGGCGGCTCGGTCACCGTGGGCGACGTGCCGCTCGTCGAGCTGCCGCTGGAGGACCTGCGCCACCACGTCGCGCTGGTCACCCAGGAGCACCACGTGTTCGTCGGGTCGCTGGCGGAGAACCTGCGCCTGGCCGACACGTCGGCCACCGACGACGCCCTGTGGGGCGCGCTCGGGGCGGTCGACGCCGCGTCGTGGGCGGCCGCGCTGCCCGACGGCCTGGAGACGGCGGTCGGGTCGGGCGGTCACACGCTCACGCCCGCGCAGGCGCAGCAGGTCGCGCTCGCGCGGCTCGTGCTGCTCGACCCGCACACGCTCGTCCTCGACGAGGCGACGTCGCTGCTCGACCCGCGGGCCGCCCGCCACCTGGAGCGTTCGCTCAACGCCGTGCTCACCGGCCGCACGGTGGTCGCCATCGCGCACCGCCTGCACACCGCGCACGACGCCGACCGCGTCGCCGTCGTCGACGGCGGCCGCATCACCGAGATCGGCCCGCACGACGAGCTCGTCGCCGCCGGCGGCGACTACGCCCGGCTCTGGCACAGCTGGCAGCACGACTGAGCGCGAGGTAGTCCACCCCGCGCCGAGGTAGTACCGAAATCGCCGAGGTAGTCCCCTTCCGCATCGACCGGGGACTACCTCGGAGATTTCGGTACTACCTCGCAGCGCGACGACCTACCTCGGCGGGTTCGGTACTACCTCGGCGCGACGGGCTGGCGGATCAGGGTGCGCAGCTTCTCCGGGGCGGTGCGGCGCAGGTCGGACAGGTAGATCTCGTGGTGCCGCCCGCGCAGCACCCGCCTCTCGGAGTCGATGAACGCGTGCAGACGTTCGATCGTCGCGGGCTCGGTGGCGAACGGGCCGCGGTGCAGCACCTGCGCGGCGTCGCCCTCGGCGTAGCTCTCCAAGCGGACGCGGTCGCCGGCCGGGGGCCGCTTCGCGGCGACGGCGCGCGCCAGCACGTCGGCGGCGTCGACCTGCTCGACGGCGTCCGGCAGGCTGATCATGAGCGTCCAGCGCCACTCGTCCTTGGCGGCCACGCTGAACGTGCTCATGTCGTCCGCCCACCACAGCCCCTCGAGCGGCATGACCGTGTAGGCGTCGCCCGTGGCGGCCTTGACCGCCGCCCGCAGCGCGTACGCGAGCGGGTACAGCGTCTCGACCGCCGCGCGGTACGCCGGCGCGGTGTTCGGGTCGCCCTCGCCGTCGACCATGAGGAACGGGCGGGGCGGCACCGTCACCATCGCGGGCGTCGTCGTCGCACGGTAGCGGTACCGCGGCTCGCGCTTGAGGTCGATGCTCGCCATGCCGACAGCCAAGCAGCCGCCCCCGACATCACGAGGGGGTCAGCCGGGCAGACCCGCGATGCCGGTGCCGACGGGGTCGTCGGAGTCGTCGTGCGTGCGGCCGCGCTTCGTCCCCGCCGCCTCGTCGCGCACGAGCCGGATCCAGAGCACCACCGCGAAGAGCCCGAAGACCCACCACTGCAGGGCGTAGAACAGGTTCTGCAGGTTGACGCCGTCGCTGCCCTCGAGCACGGGGCGCGGCAGCAAGGCTGGCCCGCCCTCGGCGGCGGTCGCCTGCGCGGGGTCGGACGTCGTGAGCACGACGTACCCGGAGTAGATCGGCCCGCCCCACGTGTTGACCAGCGCGCCGGTGGAGATGGAGTCGGTGAGCGGGGGGCCGTCCGGGTTGTCGGGGAGCGGCTCGGCGCCCTCCTGCACGGACTCCGACGCCTGCAGCCAGCCGGTGACGCGTACCTCGCCGTCGGGGACGTCGAGCGACGCGGCGTCCGGGGTGGGAGAGTCCACCCACCCGCGCACCAACGGCAGGACCGGCGGCCCGGACAGGTCCGCCCACGACGCACCGCCAGTGCCGTCGTCGGTGACGCGCAGCGGCGTGAGCACCAGGTACCCGGTGCGGCCGTCCAGCGCGCGCCCGGCGACGAGCATCTGCCCCTCGGGCTCGTACTCCCCCGTCACCCACGCCTCGGTGCCGACCAGCTCGCCGGGGAACGACGTCTGCGGCGGGAGCAGGTCGCCCAGCGCCTCGGGTCCGTGCGACGCCTGCTCCGCCGCCTCCTGCTGGGCGGCGAGCTCGGCGCGCTGGTAGGCGCGGTCGAGCTGCCACACGCCGAGCCGACCGCACACGGCGGCGGCGAGCAGGAAGAGGAGCAGGATCCCGATCATGCGGGGCTGGAGGGCCACCGCCCAGAACGACCTGCGGGCGGGCTGGGGGCTGGGCACGGCACCACCGTAATCGGCCCGGGCCCCACCCCAGGAATCCGTGCGCCGCCGGCACCTGACACGGCGCCAGATCGACGTCACGCCCTCTGACCTCGCCGGTCGTGCTGCATTCGCGCACCGGGTGCGGTGGAATGAAGGCGCCGGCCTTCCCCGAGCCTCTGGAGCGTGTGATGAGCACCACGACCACCCCGACCGTCAGCCCCACCCCGTGGCGCGCCGGCGCCGGCACCGAGCTCTCGGCCGAGACGATCGACCGGATCGACCGGTGGTGGCGGGCGGCGAACTACCTGTCGGTCGGTCAGATCTACCTGCTCGGCAACCCGCTGCTGCGCGAGCCGCTGACCCGCGACCACGTCAAGCCGCGCCTGCTGGGCCACTGGGGCACGACGCCGGGCCTGAACTTCCTGTACGCGCACCTCAACCGGGTGATCAAGGAGCGCGAGCAGTCCACGGTCTACGTCGCCGGCCCCGGCCACGGCGGCCCCGGCCTCGTCGCGAGCACGTATCTGGACGGCACGTACTCCGAGCTCTACTCGGACATCACCGAGGACACCGACGGCGTGCGCCGCCTGTTCCGCCAGTTCTCGTTCCCTGGCGGCATCCCGAGCCACGTCGCCCCCGAGACGCCCGGGTCCATCCACGAGGGCGGCGAGCTGGGATACGCCCTCTCGCACGCGTACGGCGCGGTGTTCGACAACCCGGACCTGCTGGTGGCGGCGGTCGTGGGCGACGGCGAAGCCGAGACCGGCCCGCTCGCCACGAGCTGGCACTCGAACAAGCTGCTCAACCCCGCGCAGGACGGCGTCGTGCTGCCGATCCTGCACCTCAACGGGTACAAGATCGCGAACCCCACGATCCTCGACCGCATCGGCCGCGACGAGCTCGAGTCGCTCATGGTCGGGTACGGGCACAAGCCGCACTGGTTCGAGGTGGCCGACGGCTCCGACGAGTCGCACGAGTCGATCCACCGCCGCTTCGCCGCGGTGCTGGACGAGGTGCTCGACGAGATCGCCGCGATCAAGGCGCAGGCCGCCGTCGAGGGGGTGGACATGGCGCGCCCGGCCTGGCCCATGATCGTGTTCCGCACGCCGAAGGGCTGGACGGGCCCGGAGTACATCGACGGCAAGAAGACGGTGGGCTCGTGGCGCGCGCACCAGGTGCCGCTCGCGAGCGCGCGGGACACGCCCGAGCACCTCCAGGTGCTGGAGACGTGGCTCAAGTCGTACCGGGCCGAGGAGCTCTTCGACGACGACGGCCGCATCCTCGACGACATCCGCGAGCTGGCCCCGCCCGGCGAGCTGCGCATGAGTGCCAACCCGCACGCGAACGGCGGCGTGCTGCTGCGCGACCTGCGCCTGCCCGACTTCCGCGACTTCGCCGTCGACGTCCCCGCGCCGGGAGCCGGTGCGGTGGAGGCGCCGCGAGTGCTGGGCCAGTTCCTCACCGAGGTGATCCGCCGCAACCCGGACAACTTCCGGATCTTCGGCCCGGACGAGACGGCGTCCAACCGCCTGCAGGCCACGTTCGACGTCACCGGCAAGCAGTGGAACGCCGAGTACTTCTCGCCGGAGGTCGACGAGCACCTCGTCCGCGCCGGCCGGGTGATGGAGCAGCTGAGCGAGCACCAGTGCCAGGGCTGGCTGGAGGGCTACCTGCTCACCGGGCGGCACGGCCTGTTCACCAGCTACGAGGCCTTCATCCACATCGTCGACTCGATGTTCAACCAGCACGCCAAGTGGCTCAAGGTCACCAACCACATCCCGTGGCGGAGGCCGATCGCGAGCCTCAACTACCTGCTCTCCAGCCACGTGTGGCGCCAGGACCACAACGGCTTCAGCCACCAGGACCCTGGTTTCATCGACCACGTCGTGAACAAGAAGGCCGAGATCGTCCGCGTGTACCTGCCGCCGGACGCGAACACCCTGCTGTCCACCTACGACCACTGCCTGCGCTCGCGCCAGTACGTGAACGTCGTCGTGGCGGGCAAGCAGCCGGCGCCGCAGTTCCTCACGATGGAGCAGGCGGTCGCGCACTCCACGCGCGGCCTGGGCATCTGGGAGTGGGCCGGCACCGAGGTGGAGGGGGAGGACCCGGACGTCGTGCTCGGCGCCGCGGGCGACGTGCCCACGCTCGAGGTGCTCGCGGCGGCCGACATCCTGCGCCACCGCATCCCGGACCTCAAGGTCCGGGTCGTGAACGTCGTCGACCTCATGCGGCTGCAGGACGAGAAGGAGCACCCGCACGGCCTGTCCGACAAGGACTTCGACACGCTGTTCACGGCCGACAAGCCGGTGATCTTCAACTACCACGGCTACCCGTGGCTCATCCACCGCCTCACGTACCGGCGCACCAACCACGCCAACATCCACGTGCGCGGGTACAAGGAGGAGGGCACCACGACGACGCCCTTCGACATGGCGATGCTCAACGACATCGACCGGTTCCACCTCGTGGTCGACGTCATCGACCGGGTGCCGGCCCTGCGCTCGCGGTACGCGGGCCTGCGGCAGGAGATGGTCGACGCCCGGCTCGCGGCCCGGCAGTACACCCGCGAGCACGGCGAGGACATCCCCGACGTGCGCGACTGGGTGTGGCCGGACGTCGGCGAGACAGGCACCGAGAACGGCGGGCCCCAGTACGACGCCGCGGCGGCGACGGGCGGCGACAACGAGTGACAGGGGACGCACGATCGACAGGGGACGCCGCGTGACGAGCACGACCCGCTCTCTCTACATCGCCTCCCCCGAGGGCGAGACCGGCAAGTCGACGGTCGCGCTGGGCGTGCTGGACCTGCTGGTCCGGCAGGTCTCGCGCGTCGGGGTGTTCCGGGCCGTCTCCCGCGTGCCGTCGCCGCCGGCGTCGGACGCGGGGGGCGACGCCGCGCGCGACCACGTCCTGGAGATGCTGCTCGCGCACGACGGCGTCGACCTGACGTACGAGGACGCGGTCGGCGTCACCTACGACGACGTTCACGCGGACCCGGAGGCCGCGCTCGCCCGCATCCTCGACCGCTACCACGCGGTCGCGGAGCGGTGCGACGCCGTCGTCGTGGTCGGCACGGACTACACCGACGTCGCGGGCGCCACCGAGCTGGCGTTCAACGCGCGCGTGGCGGCCAACCTGGGCGCCCCGGTGCTGCTGGTGGCGTCGGGCCGGGAGCGCTCGCCCGAGGACGTGCGCGCCCTGGTGCGCCTCAGCCTGTCGGAGCTGCGCGCCAACCACGCGCAGCCGGTGGGCGTCGTCGTGAACCGGTGCCCCCCGCGGGTGCTCGCCGCGGGCGCCGCGGCGCTGGTGGGCGACGGCGACCTGCCCGTGTGGACGATCCCCGAGGAGCCGTTCCTGCACGCGCCGACGGTCGGCCGCCTGGCCGAGGCCGTGGAGGGCACGCTCATGCTCGGCGACGCCGACCTGCTGGGCCGCGAGGCGCTCGAGGTCATCGTCGGGGCGATGTCGTTCGAGCACGTGCTCGACCACCTGTCCGACGGCGCCGTCGTCATTCTGCCGGGCGACCGCTCCGACGTGCTGCTCGGGCTGCTCTCGGCGCAGTCCGCGGCCACGTTCCCGTCCCTGTCGGGCATCGTGCTCACCGGCGGCTACGTGCCGCGCGGGGTGATCGCGCAGCTGCTGTCGGCGCTCGGCCCGCGCGTGCCCGTGGTGGCCACCGCGCTCGACACGTTCCAGGCCGCCCGCCGCGCGGCCGAGACGCACGGCTACGTCACCGTCGCCTCGACACGGAAGATCGACGTCGCGCGCGCCCTGTTCGAGCAGCACGTGGACGGCGCCGCGCTGCTGGCCCGCCTGGACCTGCCGCGCACGCGCGTCGTGACGCCGCTGATGTTCGAGTACGAGCTCATCGAGCGCGCGCGCGGCGACCGGCGCCGCGTCGTGCTGCCCGAGGGCGACGACGACCGCATCCTGCGCGCCGCGTCGACCGTGCTGGCCCGCGGCATCGCGGACCTGGTGATCCTGGGCGACGAGACGTCGATCCGGGCGCGCGCCGCCGAGCTGGGCCTCGACATCGCCGCCGCCACCGTGCTCTCCCCCACCGACCCCGAGCACGTCGAGACGTTCAGCGCGGAGTACGCGAGGCTCCGGGCGCACAAGGGCATGACGGTGGAGCGGGCCAAGGAGATCGTCACCGACGTGTCGTACTTCGGCACGATGATGGTGCACCTCGGGCTCGCGGACGGGATGGTCTCGGGCGCCGCGCACACCACGGCGCACACCATCCGGCCCTCGTTCGAGATCGTCAAGACGCAGCCGGGCGTCTCCGTGGTGTCGTCGGTGTTCCTCATGTGCCTGCAGGACCGGGTGCTCGTGTACGGCGACTGCGCCGTGATCCCCGACCCGACGGCGGAGCAGCTCGCGGACATCGCCATCTCGTCGTCGGCGACGGCGGCGCAGTTCGGCGTCGACCCGAAGGTCGCGATGCTGTCGTACTCGACGGGCACGTCCGGCTCGGGCGCGGACGTCGACAAGGTGCGCACCGCGACCGGGCTGGTCCGCGAGCGCCGGCCCGACCTGTCCGTGGAGGGGCCGATCCAGTACGACGCCGCCGTGGACGCGTCGGTCGCGAAGTCGAAGCTGCCGGAGTCGTCGGTCGCAGGGCAGGCGACGGTGTTCGTCTTCCCCGACCTCAACACGGGCAACAACACGTACAAGGCCGTGCAGCGCTCGGCCGGGGCCGTCGCCGTCGGCCCCGTGCTGCAGGGGCTGAACAAGCCGGTCAACGACCTGTCGCGCGGCGCGCTGGTCGCGGACATCGTCAACACCGTCGCCATCACGGCGATCCAGGCCCAGTCGTTCGGGGCACAGGCACAGGAGGCCACCGCATGAGCATCGTCCCCGAGGCCGAGCGCCCCACCCCGTACAGCGCGTACGGGGCGCACGGGTCCGTGCTGGTGCTGAACTCGGGCTCGTCGTCGCTCAAGTACCAGCTGGTCAACCCCGTCGGCGGGGAGGCGATCGCGGCGGGCACGATCGAGCGGATCGGCGAGGCGTCCGGCATCGTCACGCACACGTTCGCAGGCAACAGGACCCGCCGCGAGCTCGAGGTGCCGGACCACGGCGAGGCGCTGCGGATCGCGCTGGGCCTGTTCGACGAGATCGGCCCGCGCCTGGCGGACGCCGGCATCTACGCCGTCGGGCACCGGGTGGTGCACGGCGGCGCGGAGTTCTCGGGGCCGGTCGTGGTGGACGACGACGTCGTGGCGCGCATCGACGCCCTCGTCCCGCTCGCGCCCCTGCACAACCCGGCCAACGTGCAGGGCATCCGGGTGGCGCGCGAGCTGCTGTCCGACGTCCCGCACGTCGCCGTCTTCGACACGGCCTTCTTCTCCGCGCTGCCCGCCGAGGCGTACACCTACGCCATCGACCGGGAGGTGGCCAAGGAGTACGACGTGCGCCGGTACGGCTTCCACGGCACCAGCCACCAGTACGTGGCGGGCAAGGTGGCGCGGGTGCTGGGCCGCCGGGTGCAGGACCTGCACACGATCGTGCTGCACCTGGGCAACGGCGCGTCCGCGTCGGCGGTGGCGGGCGGCGTCCCGATCGACACCTCCATGGGCCTGACACCGTTGGAGGGCCTCGTGATGGGCACCCGGTCGGGCGACATCGACCCGGCCGTCGTCTTCCACCTGGCCCGCAACGCCGAGCTGGGCATCGACGAGCTCGACACGCTGCTCAACAAGCGCTCGGGGATGCTCGGCCTCTCGGGCGTGAACGACTTCCGCGAGCTGCGGCGCCTCATCGACGACGGCGACGAGGCGGCCGCGCTCGCGTTCGACGTCTACGTCCACCGCCTGAAGAAGTACGTGGGCGCCTACGCCGCGCTGCTGGGGCGGGTGGACGTCATCGCGTTCACCGCGGGCGTCGGCGAGAACGACGCCGCCGTGCGCGCCGCCGTCTGCGACGGCCTCGAGGGCATGGGCATCGCCGTCGACCCGGAGCGCAACGCCGCGTCGCGGCGCGACGAGCGCATCATCTCCCCCGACTGGACGTCCACGCTGGTGATGGTGATCCCCACGATGGAGGAGCTCGCCATCGCCCGGCAGTGCGTCGAGGCGGTGGAGCACCTGCGCCCGTCGTCGTCGGTCACGGCGGGCTGAGCGGCGCGGGCGCCGGCCCTCAGGCCAGCGCGAACGCCACGCAGGCGATCCCGAAGCCCATCACGCCGATCGCCGTCTCCATGACGGTCCAGGTGCGCAGCGTGGTCTTCACGTCCATGTCGAAGAACCGGCCCACGAGCCAGAACCCCGAGTCGTTGACGTGGCTGAGCACGACGGACCCGGCCGCCACCGCGACGACGATCGCGGCCGTCGCGAGCTGGCTGAACCCGCCGGCGGCCACGGCCGGGGCGATGAGCCCGGCCGCCGTCGTGAGCGCCACGGTGGCGGAGCCCTGCGCCACCCGCAGGACCGCGGCGATGACGAAGCCGGCGACGATGACGGGAAGGCCCAGGTCGGCGAGGACGTCGGCGAGGGCGTCGCCGATGCCCGACGCGCGCAGCACGCCGCCGAACATGCCGCCGGCGCCCGTGATGAGGATGACGGAGCAGACGGGCCCCAGCGCCGAGTCGAGCGTCTGCTCGAGCACGGTGCTCTCGACGCCGCGGCGACGGCCGAGCGCCCAGGCCGCCACGAGGACGGCGACCAGCAGCGCGACGGGTGTCGAGCCGACGACGCCCGCCCAGGTCACGACCGGGCTCTCGGCGGCGACCCAGCCCGCGGAGACCGCGGTCTCCAGCCCGGTGTTGGCGAAGATCAGGACGAGCGGGAGCAGCAGGATGCCGACGACCGTGCCGAAGCGCGGCGGGTTCGCGATCTGCGCGGCGTCGGCGCGGCCGAGGATCGCCGGCACCGGCAGCTCGATCCGGCGGCCCGCGAACCGGCCGAAGAGGTAGGCGGTCACGTACCAGGTGGGGATCGCGATGATCAGCCCGAGGAGCAGGACCATGCCGACGTTCGCCCCGAGGAACTCGGACGCGGCGACGGGGCCGGGGTGCGGCGGCACGTAGATGTGCATGACCGAGAACGCGCCGGCCACGGGCAGGCCGTACAGCAGCAGCGACCCGCCGAGGCGGTGGGCCACCGCGAACACGATCGGCAGCATCACGACGAGGCCGGCGTCGAAGAAGATCGGGAAGCCGAAGATCAGCGACGCGACGCCGAGGGCCAGCGGGGCGCGCTTCTCGCCGAACCGCGCGATGAGCACGTCGGTCATCACCTTCGCGCCGCCGCTGGTCTCGATCAGGCGGCCCAGCATCGCGCCGAGCCCGACGAGCAGCGCCACGGACGCGAGGGTCGAGCCGAAGCCGTCCAGCAGGACGTCCAGGACGCCGCCGGCGGGCAGCCCGGCGGCCACCGCGGTGAGCAGGCTGACGAGCACGAGCGCGAGGAACGCGTGCAGGCGCACCTTGATGATGAGCAGGAGCAGGAGCGCGACGGCTCCGGCGGCGATGGCGAGCAGCGGCCCGGCCGTGAGCGTCTGGGTCCAGTCGTCGGTGGGCGCGGCGGCCGGCAGGGCGAAGGGCATGGCGAAGGGCATGGCGAAGGGCATGGCGAAGGGCATGGCAGAGGGCAGGGAGAAGGGCATGGCGAAGTCCTCGTCGACGGTCGTACGGGGTGGGTCCGGCGGGTCAGGCCCGGTCGGCGAGCCAGGCGAGCACGGAGTCGACGATCTCCTCCGGCGCGGCCGCGACATCGATCCTGATGCCGTCCTCGTCGTCGTCGAGCGGCTCGAGGGTGGCGAGCTGGGACGGCAGGAGCGCCGGCGGCATGAAGTGCCCGCTGCGGTGCGCCATCCGGTCGGCGAGGAGCTCGGGGGTGCCGTCGAGGTGGACGAACCGCACCCGGCCGTGCGCGCCGCGCAGGACGTCGCGATAGGAGCGCTTGAGCGCCGAGCAGGTCACGACGGCGGACCGGCCGCTGTCGGTCTCCCCGGTCAGCCAGTCGCGGATGGCGGCGAGCCAGGGGGCCCGGTCGGCGTCGGTGAGGGGCGTGCCGGCCGACATCTTGTCGATGTTCGCCTGGGGGTGGAACTCGTCGGCCTCGGCGACGTCGACGCCGAGGCGCTCGGCGAGCATCCCGGCGATCGTGGTCTTGCCCGAGCTGGCGACGCCCATGACGACGAGGTGCCCGGCGACCGGAGACCGCGGCGCGCTCGCGGCGCGCCCGTCACCGGTGGCGTTCATGACGACAGTGTCCATCTCGACTTCCCTGTTCGGTCGGCGACCCGCCGGGGCGGGCCCCGCGGCGACTGCTGCGTCGCCGCGTCGTCCGAGGATGCCTCATTGGTACTACCTTTGACAAGACTGGTCACACCAATGGCTCGCCCGACCCCACGTCGATAGGCTCCGCCCATGTCGTCACCGTCCCTGCACGCCGGAGTGCTCGACGCGCTCGGCCGCGCGATCACCAGCGGAGACGTCCCCCCGGGCACCCCCCTCACGCTCGACGGGATCGGCGCCGAGCACGGCGTCTCGCGGACCGTGGCGCGCGAGGTGATGCGGATGCTCGAGGGCCTCGGGATGGTGCGCTCGCGGCGCCGGGTCGGCCTCGTGGTCCTCGGCATGGAGGACTGGAACGTGCTCGACCCGCGCGTCATCCGGTGGCGGCTGCAGGGCCCCGGCCGCGACGCGCAGCTGCGCAGCCTCACCGAGCTGCGGCACGCGGTCGAGCCCCTCGCCGCCGCCGGCGCCGCCCGCCACGCCACCCCCCAGGTGCGCGGCGAGCTCGTGGACCTCGCCCGCCGGATGCGCACCCTCGGCGAGGCGGGCGACCTCACCGAGTTCCTCGCCCTCGACGTCCGCATGCACGAGCTGCTGCTGCGCTCCAGCGGCAACGAGATGTTCGGCCCGCTGGCCGACGTCGTCGCCGAGGTCCTCGCCGGGCGGACCCACCTCGGCCTCATGCCGCCCTCCCCCGCGCCCGAGGCCCTCGACCAGCACGAGGCGGTCGCCCGGGCGGTGGCCGAGCACGACCCCGACGCCGCCGAGGCCGCGATGGCCCGGATCGTCCGCGAGGTGCGGCGCGCGCTCGACGACCTGCCCGACCTCATGCCCGACGACGAGGACGGCGCCTCGCGCCAGGGTTAGTCTCGACCGCGATGCTGCGCTTCACGCCTCCCTGCGGACCGGTCGACGGCTGGGCGGACGACGACGTCGTCCGCGCCACCGGCATCCCGTACGCCCACGCGGACCGGTTCGCCCGGCCCCTGCCTGTGCCCGACCGCAACGAGGCGTTCGCGGCGACGGGGTGGTCCCCCGCCTGCCCGCAGGCGCCGGTCCCGTTCCTCGACGAGGTGCTGGGCTCGCCGGGCGCCGGCGTCCCCGGCGACGAGCACTGCCAGCGCCTGTCCGTGACGATGCCCGCCGACGTGCGCCCCGACGACCGCCTCCCCGTCATGGTGTGGATCCACGGCGGCTCGTACACCTCCGGCGCGGGCGACCTGCCGATCATGGACCCGCGGCCGCTCGTCGCGGAGCAGCGAGTGGTCGTCGTGACCGTCACCTATCGGCTCGGCCTGCTGGGCTACCTCGGCGACGGCCCCGAGCGGCCCGCGAACCTCGGGCTGCTCGACCAGCTCGAGGCGCTGCGCTGGGTGCACCGCAACATCGCCGCGTTCAGCGGCGACCCCGCGCGGGTCACGCTGTTCGGCCAGTCCGCGGGGGGCGACGCCGTCGCGCACCTGCTGGCCGTGCCCGCCGCGGCGGCCCTGGTCTCGCGCGCGATCGTGCAGAGCGCGCCGCTCGGCATCTCCCGGGGGCGGGACCGGATGAACGCCGCCATGGCGCGCGCCGCCGCCGGGATCTCCGCCCGGACGCCCGTCACGGACGTCGTGGCCGCGGAGGCGCGGGTCGCGCGGGCGGCGACGGGCGCCGGGCTGCGCGCCGCGATGCCGTTCGGCACCCAGTACGGCCACGACCCGCTGCCGCCCGAGGGCGAGATCGACGCCGCCTGGGACGCCGTCGCGCCGCAGGTCGCGCTGCTCGTCGGAAGCACCGCCGAGGAGGCGCGGCTGTTCGTCCCCCGGATCCCCGCGATCCGGCGGCTCGCCGCGCTGCCCGTCGTCGGGCCCTGGATACGACGCGCGCTGGTCGCCGCCGTCACCGCGGCCGTCTACGGGCGCCCCGCCCGGCGGCTCGCCGCCCGGCACGCGGCCGCCGGCGGCACCGCCTACCGGTACGTCGTGACGTGGGCCGCGCCAGGCAACCCGTGGGGCGCCGCGCACACCGTCGACCTGCCGCTGCTGTTCGGCGACGAGAAGGCGTGGGCGCCGGCGGCGCTCACGGACGGTACGTCGTGGGACGACCTGCAGCGCTCCGCGCGGCGCGTGCGCGCCGTGTGGGGCGCGTTCGCGCGGGGCGAGGACCTCGGCGACCGGCTCGACGTGCCGGGTGCCCTCAGGGTGCGGCGGGTGCGCCGATGACGCTCCTGCTCGACCCGCCCGCCTGGCCGGCGCACGGCACCCTCTGGTCGCACCTGGTCTCGGACACGTCGCTGCACGAGCTGCGGTCGTTCGCCCGCGCCCAGGGCGTGGGCGACCGGGCCTTCGACCTCGACCACTACGACGTCCCCGCCGACCGGCACGACGCGATGGTGGCCGCCGGGGCCGTGCCGGTGACCGGCGGCGAGCTGTCGCGGCGCCTCGCCGGCTCCGTCCTGCGGGTGCCCGGCCGCGAACGGCGGCGCGCCTCCCACGACGCGCTGCTCGCCCGGTGGACGACGCTGTGGGAGCCGGACGACGGCGCGCGGTCCGCGCTCGCCGCGGCGGACGACGCCGGGCGCGACCTCGTGGGCCGCTGGCGCGAGCCGCACCGCGTCTACCACTCGCGCCTGCACCTGGCCGACTCCCTCGACGCCCTGGACCTCCTCGTCGCCGACGGCGCGCCCGGCTCGCGCTGGCACGCGGCGGCGGCGCTGTGGTTCCACGACGCGGTGCACGACGGCGAGGCGGGCCGCGACGAGGAGCGCTCGGCCGCGCTGGTGGGCGCGCTGCTCGGGCCGCTGGCAGGCGAGGTGCGCCGGGCGGGGACGGGCGAGCCGCTGACGCACCACGACGTGGACGAGGTCGCCCGGCTCGTGCTCGTGACGACCGCCCACGACCCCGGCGCGGCGGACGCCTCGGGCGCGCTGGTCAGCGACGCGGACCTCGCCGTCCTCGGCGCCGAGCCCGGTCGGTACGCGCGCTACGCGGCCCAGGTCCGCGCCGAGTACGGGCACGTGCCCGACGACGCGTTCCGGGCCGGCCGGGCCGCCGTCCTGGACCAGCTCGCCGGGCTGCCGCGGCTGTACCGCTCGCCCGCGGCCGCGGCCCGCTGGGCCGACACGGCGGGACGCAACCTGCGCGCCGAGCGCGCCGCCCTGGTCCCCTGACGCTAGGTTGCGGGGCGTGACCCCGACGCCGGCCGCCGCACCGACCCCCGTCCGCTCCCGGCGCCGTCGTGCGCTGCGGGTCTCCTCCGCGACCGCGGGGGCGCTCGCCCTGGCCGTCGTGGTGCCGGTCGCGTGGGTGCAGCTGACCGGGCAGGCCCGGGTCCGGCCGTCCGTCGAGTCCGTCGAGCCGGTCGACGCGATCCTCGTGCTCGGGGCGGGCATCCGGCCCGACGGGACACCGTCGCCCTACCTGCGCCGCCGCCTCGACGCGGCGGCCGAGCTCTACCACGCCGGCGTCGCCGACCGGGTGGTGCTCAGCGGCGACGGGCAGCCGCGCCCGGACGGCACCCCCTACGACGAGCCCGCCTCCATGCGCGAGTGGATCCTCGGCCGCGGCGTGCCGGACGAGGCGCTGACGCTGGACCGCGACGGCCTCGACACCACGGCGTCCTGCCGCCGCACCGCCGAGCTGGGAGCCCGCACGGCCGTCGTCGTCACGCAGGACTACCACCTGCGCCGCGCGCTGTTCAGCTGCTCCCGCGCGGGCCTGGACGCGCAGGGCGTGGGTGTCTCGGCGGCGAGCGCGACGCCCCGGAAGTGGGTGTGGTGGCACGTGCGCGAGATCCCGGCGTCGTGGCGGGCGGCGGTCCGGGAGCTCTGACGGGGCACCGGGCAGGCGGAGGGGGCCGCTATCGTCTCGGCATGACCGACGACGTCCTCACCAGCGCCGCCGAGGGCGTCGCCACCGTGACCCTCGACCGGCCCGCGAAGAAGAACGCGCTCACCACCGCGATGTACGCCGCGCTGGCCGACGCCCTCGACGCGGCGGAGGCCGACGCGGACGTCCGGGCGGTCGTGCTGCAGGGCGACGAGACCGTGTTCTGCGCGGGCAACGACATCCGCGACTTCCTGGACCGCCCGCAGGCAGGCACCGACGACCCGGCGTTCCGATTCCTGCGCACGATCGCGCGGTTCCCGAAGCCGGTCGTCGCGGGGGTGTGCGGCCCGGCCGTCGGCGTGGGCGCGACCATGCTGCTGCACTGCGACCTCGTGTACGCCGGCGAGGGCGCGACGCTCCACTTCCCGTTCGTCGACCTGGGCCTGGTCCCCGAGGCCGGGTCCAGCCTGCTGCTGCCGCAGGTCGTCGGGCACCAGCGTGCCGCGGCCGCCCTCCTGCTCGGGGAGCCGTTCAGCGCCGCCGCGGCGGCCGACGCCGGGCTGGTCAACCGGGTGCTGCCGGACGCCGAGGTGCTCGGCCACGCCCGCGCGCAGGCCGCCCGGCTGGCCGCGAAGCCGGTCACCGCGCTCGTCGAGACCAAGCGCCTCCTGCGCTCCGGCACCCAGGCCGCCCTCCTCGACCGGATCGAGGACGAGGGGGCGGTCTTCACCCGGCTGCTGGGCGAGCCCGCCGCGCAGGCCGCCCTGGGCTCCTTCCTGTCCCGCCCAGGGCGCTGAGGCGGGCCTACGGCAGGCGCAGCCGCCGCATCGCGCCGAGCGCGACGGACAGCACGCGGCTCGGCGTCTCCCCACCGAGCGTGTACAGCGTGTCGAGGGACAGGCCGAACCGGGCGCCGCGCTGGACGGCGACGGTCTGCACCTCGGTGACGGCCTCGATGCCCTCGCGCCCGTGCCGGCGGCCCTGCCCGGAGGCCTTGAAGCCGCCCATCGGCGCGGCCGCGGAACCCCAGGCCGAGGCGTACCCGTCGTTGATCACGACGGTGCCGGACTGCACGCGCGCCGCGAGGCGCCGGGCGCGGGCGACGTCGGTGGACCAGATGCTCGCGTTGAGGCCGAACTCGGTGTCGTTCATCACGCGCACCGCCTCGTCGTCCGACGCCACGCGGGTCACGGCGACGACCGGGCCGAACGTCTCCTCGCGGGCGCACAGGGCGTCCTCGGGGACGTCGTCCAGCACCGTCGGGGCGTAGAAGTACGGGCCGACGTCGGAGCGGTGCACCCCGCCGACGAGCGCGCGGGCGCCCTTGGCGAGCGCGTCGTCGACGTGGCGCGTGACGCGCTCGAGCTGCGCGGCGGAGACCAGCGAGCCCACGTCCGCGGTGTAGTCGAGCCCGGTGCCCAGCGTGAGGTCGCGCACCGCGACGGCGAACCGCTCGAGGAACGCGTCCGCGATCCGCTCGTGCAGCACCAGGCGCTCGATCGACATGCACAGCTGGCCGGCGTTCGCGAAGCAGGCCCGCACGACGCCCGGCACCGCCGAGTCGAGGTCGGCGTCGGCCGCGACGTACAGCGGGTTCTTGCCGCCCAGCTCGAGCGTCGTGCCGATGAGCCGCTCGCCCGCCCGCGCCGCGACCTTGCGGCCCGTCGCCGTCGAGCCGGTGAACGCGATGTGGTCCACGTGGTCCACGAGCGCCGCGCCGACGTCCCCGCCGCCGGCGACGACGAGGAACAGGTCGTCGGGCAGCCCCGCCTCCTGCAGGAGCTCCGCCACCCACAGGGACGACAGGGTGGTCTGCGGGTCCGGCTTGAGCACCACCGCGTTCCCCGCGAGCAGCGCCGGGATCGCCTCCGACAGGACCAGGGACAGCGGGTAGTTCCACGGCGCGATCGCGCCGACCACGCCGACCGGACGGCGGTGCACGCGCACGCCCGTGAGCACGGGCAGCATGCCCGGCACGCGGCGCTCGCCCAGGTACCCGGGGCCGCGCACGGCGTAGTGCCGGCACGCCATCGCGACGTCGGCGACCTCCTCGAACGCGCTGCGCCGGGCCTTCCCCGACTCCATCTGGATCAGGTCGAGGATCTCCGACTGCCGCTCCAGCACCAGCGCGCCGAGGCGGTCCAGCACGGCCGTGCGCTCCCGCAGCGACGTGCGCGCCCACCCGGGCTGCGCGGCGCGGGCGCGGCCCGCGGCCGACGCGACGTCGTCGGGCGACGACAGCGGGAACGCCGCCAGCGGGGCACCCGTGAAGGGAAGGACCGAACGGTGCGTCCCGACCGTGTGGGACGTGACGATGCGCCGCGTCAGCGGCTCCACGACGTCGGGCTCCAGGACATAGGTGGCGGCGGGCAGCTCGGGGTCGAGAAGTTCCCCGAGAGCGCCTTCGCCCTCGTGCGCGGTGGACATGGCCGACACCCTAGCCGGGTCCGGCGACACCGCGGCAACCGTCGTGCCCGGACGGCCGGGCGTTCGCTCTCAGCGCGACCGGGAGCCCTCCCCGAGGGGCGTCACAGGTCACGGCCCAGCACGACGCACTCGGAGTCGGTGTACCCCAGACCGTCGTAGAACCCGAGCACCCGCTCGTTCCCGTGCCGCACCATGAGGCGCACCTTGTGCACGCCCGCGCGGCGGAGCCAGCCCTCGGCGGCGACCACCGTCGCGCGGCCGAGGCCGCTCCCCTGCCTCTGCGGGTCGACGGCCACGTAGTACAGCCAGCCGCGGTGCCCGTCGTACCCGGCCAGCGCGGAGGACACGACGCGGTCGCCGGCCACCCCGATCACGACCGTCGACGTCGGGGTGCGCCGCGCGTCGGCGACGTCGCGGCGCGGGTCGTTCCACGGCCGGGTCAGCCCGCAGGCCTCCCACAGCGCGACGACCTGCTCGACGTCGTCGTCCGTGACCTCCCGGAACGCGACGTCGAGCGCGTCGCGGGTCGTGGAGCCGGCGGTCACCGGGGCTGGTACGGCGAGACGACGACCTCGACCCGCTGGAACTCCTTGAGGTCGGAGTACCCGGTCGTGGCCATGGCGCGGCGCAGCGCGCCGACGAGGTTGAGGGTGCCGTCGGCGGAGCCGCTCGGCCCGAACAGCACCTGCTCGAGCGTGCCGGCCGTCCCGACCTCGACGCGCTCGCCCCGGGGCAGCGCCGGGTGGTGGGCCTCGGGCCCCCAGTGCCAGCCCTTGCCCGGCGCCTCCTCGGCGCGGGCGAGCGCGGCGCCCAGCATGACGGCGTCGGCGCCGCAGGCGACGGCCTTGACGATGTCGCCGGAGCGGCCCACGCCGCCGTCGGCGATCACGTGCACGTACCGGCCGCCGGACTCGTCGAGGTAGTCGCGGCGGGCCGCGGCCACGTCGGAGACGGCCGTGGCCATCGGCGCGTGGATGCCGAGGCCCACGCGCGTGGTGTGCGCGGCGCCGCCGCCGAAGCCGACGAGCACGCCCGCCGCGCCGGTGCGCATGAGGTGCAGCGCGGCGGTGTAGGTGGACGCGCCGCCGACGACGACCGGGACGTCGAGCTCGTAGATGAACCGCTTGAGGTTGAGCGGCTCGGCGTTGCCGGAGACGTGCTCGGCCGAGACCGTGGTGCCGCGGATGACGAACAGGTCCACGCCCGCGTCGACCACGGTCTGGTAGTGCTCCTGCGTGCGCTGCGGGGACAGCGCGCCCGCGACGGTGACGCCCGCGGCGCGGACCTCCTTGAGGCGCTGCGTGATGAGCTCGGCCTTGATCGGCTCGGCGTAGATCTCCTGCATGCGCCGCGTCGCGCGGTCGGCGGGCAGGTCGCGGATCTCGGCCAGCAGCGTCTCGGGCGACTCGTACCGCGTCCACAGGCCCTCGAGGTCGAGGACGCCGAGGCCGCCGTGGTTCCCCAGCGCCACCGCGGTGGCGGGGCTCATCACGGAGTCCATCGGCGCCGACATGATCGGCAGGTCGAAGTGGTAGGCGTCGATCTGCCACTCCACGGACACGTCCTTCGGGTCGCGCGTGCGCCGCGAGGGCACGATCGCGATGTCGTCGAAGGAGTATGCGCGGCGGCCGCGCTTTCCGCGCCCGATCTCGATCTCGTTGCTCACCCGGACAGCCTACCGGCGCGTGCTGTCGGTGGCCGGTGGCACAGTCCGGGGGCATGACGACGTACGCGGAGCTCGACGCACCGCAGGCCGCCCCCGACCCGGGCTGGTCGCGCGGGCCCCTGCTCGGCTTCGACACGGAGACCACGGGGCTCGACGTCGAGGCCGACCGCATCGTGACCGCCGCGCTCGTGCTGCGGGGGCCGGACGGCTCCCGGTCGGTGCGCACCTGGCTGCTCGACCCGGGCATCGAGATCCCCGCCGAGGCCGCCGCCATCCACGGCATCACCACCGCCGAGGCGCGCGCCCACGGCCAGGACGCCGTCGGGGCGCTCGAGGAGATCGCCGCGATCCTCGTCCATCACGTGCGCGACGGCGTCCCCCTGGTCGCCTACAACGCCTCGTTCGACCTCTCCCTGCTCGACGTCGAGCTGGCCCGCCACGGCCTGCCGACCGTGCCCGAGCGGCTCGGCCGGCCCGTCGCCCCGGTGCTGGACCCCCTCGTCCTCGACCGGTGGCTGGACCGCGCCCGCGAGGGCAAGCGGCGCCTCGGCGACCTGTGCGCCCTGTACGGGATCGAGGGCGACGGCGAGCTCCACCGAGCGGACGTCGACGTCCTCGCCACGCTCGACGTCCTCGACGCCCAGCTCGTGGCCCACCCGCGCCTGCGGGGCGCCGCGCTCGACGCGCTGCACGCCGCCCAGGCCGGCGCCCACCGCGCCTGGGCGGAGCGCGTCAACGCGGAGCGCGCCGCGACCCCGGGCGGACGGCCGCCCACGTCGCCGGCCTGGCCGGCGCTCACGGGCCTCCCGCACGCGCTCGGCCCCGGCGGTTCCTGACCGGCCGCGCGTCGGCGGGGCCGGCCTACCGGTCGTAGACGGCGTCGACCTCCACCTCGACCAGCCAGCCGTCCACCGGCAGGTTCTCGATCTCCAGCGCGAACCGGGAGGGCCGTGCCGCGTTGACGACCATGGGCTCGCCGGAGGCCGACCCGAGCTGGACGTCGAGCGTCTCTCCGGTGGCGAGGTTCGTGTTGGCGAAGAACTGCCGGTACGCCCGGTTCCAGCCGGCGAAGTCCATGGCATCCTCGCCGTCCGGGTTCTGCAGGAAGACACGCATGGAGACGACGTCGTCGTAGGACAGGCCCGCGCGCTCGAGGTTCTCCCCGATCCGCATCAGCGCGTTGATCCCCTGCGCCTCGGTGAGCGTCACACCCTCGGGCAGCTCGCCGCCGGGGAAGACGTCGGTCGGGACGTAGCGCTCCTCGGCGGACACGCCCGGGGCGCGGTTCAGGGCGGACGGCCCCAGCCCCGACGACTTGTACCAGGCCACGTTCTTGCCGAGGGCCACGCCGTCGGCGATGGACGGGGTGTCACCGGTGACGAAGGAGTGCGCCTCGGTCGGCCGCGGCTCGAAGAGCCGGCCTCCCGCGACGGCGGTGGCGGGCACGGCGACGGCGGTCGTGACGACGACGGCGAGGACGACCTTGGTGGTGTTCTTCATGGGGGGAACGTAGGGGCGCACCGTTTCCGCCGGATGACCGGCGCAGGTCGAACGCGAGTCGCTGACCTGCGGCGACGTCGTCGAAACGCAGCCGTTACCCCAGGCGACGACGCCGTAACCCCGCCGACCCCGGGCCGTGACGCGGCTCTCCTACCGTCGGCCGCGGTGCTGACGGCGGCGCCCGGCATCCAGGGCCGCCGCGACCGTCCGTCAGACCTTTCGACACGAGAGGTAGTGCCACATGGTCACTGACACGATCACCGACGGGGCCACCGACGGACGCCGGTCCGGCGTCTCCCGCCGCGGCTTCCTCCAGGCCGTCGGCGTCGGCTCCAGCGCCGGCGTCATGTTCGCCACGATGGGGGCGATGGGGCTCGCCCCGTCCGCGGCCGCCCAGCCCACGGCCGCGGCCTGGACGCCGCCCCGGGGCAGCGACTTCTCGCTCACCGGCCGCTCGGCGAAGAAGGTGGTGGTCGTCGGCGCCGGCCCGGCCGGGCTCGCCTCGGCGTACGAGCTGCAGAAGGCCGGCTACCGCGTCACGGTGCTCGAGGCGCGCCACCGGCCGGGCGGCCGCACCCTGACGATCCGCGGCGGGGACTCCGAGACGGACGTCGACGGCGTCACGCAGACGGCGCGCTTCGACGACGGCGTCTACATGAACGCCGGCGCCGGCCGCATCGCGCAGTGGATGGTCACCATGGACTACCTGCGCGAGCTCGGCGTGCCGTACGAGGTGTTCACCAACGCGAACGCCGACGCCTACCTCTACAACGAGAAGACCGGGGCCACCCCGGGCCACCCCGTGCGTTACCGCACCGCCAAGGCCGACGTCTTCGGCTACACCTCGGAGCTGCTGAGCTATGCCACCGACCAGGGCGCCCTGGACCAGCGGCTCACCGCCGAGGACAAGGAGAACCTGCGCTCCTTCCTGCGCAGCTGGGGCTCGCTGAAGGCCGACGGCACGTACGCGGGCGGCGACAACCGCGGGTTCACGACCTATCCCTCCGCATGGAACGAGCACGGCACGCCGCTGCCCGGCCCCGGCACGGTCTCGGAGGTGCTCGCCTCGAAGGTGGGGCAGTACTTCCCGTTCGAGATCAACTGGGAGCAGTCGATGCTCATGTTCCAGCCGAAGGGCGGCATGGACACGACCTACCAGTACTTCGTGCGGGCGATCGGCAAGCAGAACGTGCACTTCGGCTCCCCCGTCACCGGCGTGGAGAACACGAGCGACGGCGTGCGGGTCACCTACACGCCCGGCCACGGCCGCCCCCGGCAGATCGAGGCCGACTTCGCGATCGTCGCCGCGCCGGCCGGCGTCATGCGCCGCTGGGACACGAACTGGGGAACCGGGATCGACGCCGCGCTGGGCGAGTTCGCCACCGGCTCGCCCGCGGGCAAGATCGGCCTGCAGTACCGCTCGCGGTGGTGGGAGGACGACCACCGCATCTTCGGCGGCATCACCGAGACGGACATGGACCTGGCGCACGTCTGGTACCCGTCGTACGGGTACGGGGAGCGCAAGGGGCTCGTCGTGGGCTACTACAACACCGGGGCCAACGCCCGCACCTACGCGGACCTCACGCCCCGGCAGCGCGAGCGGCGCGCCGTCGAGCAGGGCGTGAAGATCCACGGCGAGAAGTACCGGACCGAGCTGGAGTCGTCGTTCTCCATCGCCTGGCACAAGGTGCCGTACATCGAGGGGGCGTGGGCCTACCCGAACACGGAGTCGTCGGGCTTCAAGCAGCTGCAGCAGGGCGCGGGCCGCGTCTACTTCGCGGGCGACTGGATGTCCGAGGTCTCCGCCTGGCAGCACGGCGCGTTCTGGTCCGCCCGGTACGCCGTCCAGGCCCTGCACGCCCGGGTCATGGCGAGCTGACGGCGGGACGACGGAGGCCCGGCACCCCCGCGGGGGTGCCGGGCCTCGTCGCGGCCGTCGTGCGGGTCGGCTCAGAACCCGGCGTAGTTCGGCGCCTCGACCGTCATCTGCACGTCGTGCGGGTGGCTCTCCTTGAGGGAGGCGGACGTGATGCGCACGAACCGGCCCTTGGCCTGCAGCTCGGGGATGGTGGTGGCCCCGACGTAGAACATCGACTGGTGCAGCCCGCCGACGAGCTGGTGCGCGACCGTGTTCAGCGTGCCCTTGTACGGCACCTGCCCCTCGATGCCCTCCGGCACGATCATGTCGTCGCTGGTGACCTCTGCCTGGAAGTAGCGGTCCTTCGAGTAGGACTTCTTGCCGCGCGACGACATCGCACCCATCGACCCCATGCCGCGGTACGCCTTGTACTGCTTGCCGTTGACGAGGATCGTCTCGCCCGGCGCCTCCTCGGTGCCGGCCAGCATCGAGCCGAGCATGACCGCCTCCGCGCCGGCCACGATCGCCTTGCCGATCTCGCCCGAGTGGCGCATGCCGCCGTCGGCGATGACGGGGATCCCGGCCGCGCGCGCGGCCAGCGACGCCTCGTACACGGCCGTGATCTGCGGGACCCCGACGCCGGTGACGATGCGGGTGGTGCAGATCGAGCCCGGGCCCACGCCCACCTTGATGCCGTCGGCGCCCGCGTCGACGAAGGACTGCGCGCCCTCCTTCGTCGCGACGTTGCCGCCGATCACCTGCACGTGGCGGGTCGCGGGGTCCGTCTTGAGCTTGCGGACCATGTCGACGAGCATCCGGACGTTGCCGTGCGCTGTGTCCGCGACGAGCACGTCCACGCCGGCGTCGACCAGCGTCGTCGCGCGCTCCCAGGCGTCGCCGAAGTAGCCGATCGCCGCGCCGACGAGCAGGCGGCCCTGGCCGTCCTTCGACGCGTTCGGGAACTGCTCGGACTTCACGAAGTCCTTGACGGTGATGAGGCCCGCGAGGCGGCCCTCGTCGTCGACCAGCGGCAGGCGCTCCAGCTTGTGCTTGCGCAGCAGCAGCGTGGCGTCCTCGCGCGAGATGCCGGCCTGCCCGGTGATGAGCGGGGCGGGCGTCATGACCTCGGAGACCTTGGTCGTGGCCCACTCGGCGACCGGGGTGAAGCGCAGGTCGCGGTTGGTGACGATGCCGGTGAGGTGGCCGCCCGCGTCGACCACGGGGAAACCGGAGATGCGGTACTCCCCCGCCCGCTTGTCGAGCTCCTCGAGTGTGGCGTCCGGCCCGATCGTCACCGGGTTGGAGATGATGCCGGTCTGCGTCCGCTTGACCAGGTCCACCTGGTACGCCTGGTCCTCGATCGACAGGTTGCGGTGCAGCACGCCGATGCCGCCCTGGCGGGCCATCGCGATCGCCATGCGCGACTCGGTGACGGTGTCCATCGCGGCCGAGACGAGCGGCACGCGCAGGGAGATCTCGCGGGTGAGGCGCGAGGTGGTGTCGATGTCCGACGGGGCGAGGTCGGAGTACCCCGGCAGCAGCAGGACGTCGTCGTAGGTGAGGCCGAGGAATCCGAACGGGTCGTGCGCGGGCGAGGTCGAGTCCGTCATGACAGGAGTCTACGTTCTGGGCGGACGCCTTATTCCGGCCCGCCTGCCCTCCAACGCCCGGTCGTGGCGGACCTCACGTCACGGGATCACGTCACGGGTCACGTCACCACGGCGAGCGCCTCGTGCAGCATCGCGGTGAACGACCGCACCCGCTGCACGGTCGGCGCCAGCGGGAGCTCGCTCGCGGCGTCGTCCCGCCGCAGGCTGACGATGACCGGCAGCTCGGCGAAGCCTTCGTGCACCGCGTGGATGAGGTCCAGGTCCGGACGCCGCTGCGCCGTCGCGAGGACGAGCGCCGCCGGCCGCACCATGGTCACCAGCTCGAGCGAGCGGTGGGTGCTGGCGGGGCCGGTGACGATCCGCGCGGTCGCGCCCTTGGCGGTCAGCGCGGCGGCGAGGGCGTGCGCGGACAGCGGCACCACCTCGTCGGGGGCGGCGAAGATGAGCACGATCTTGCGCATGCGGCTCGGGTGGTTGGCCGGCGGGGCCCCGCCGGCGACCATGGCCCGCTCGAACGCCTCCGTGAACTCGCGCAGCGCGCGCAGGGCCGCGGTCGCGAGCACCACCTCGGGGACGGCGCCCGGGCCGGCGAGCACCGTCCGCTGGGCCACACGCTGCCAGGCCGGCTCGGCGATCTCGGTCCACCAGACGGCGGGGTCGCCCTGGGCCGGGATGGCGAGCAGGTCGTCGCACCCGGCCTGGTCGTACGCGAGGGCGGCGTCCACCACGGCCGACACCCGGCCGGAAGCGCTCCCACCGGGCACGTGTCCGGGAGCCGACGAGGCACCTTCCCCGCCCCCGGGCAGGGCACGGAGGTGGGCTCGCCCGCGCGGCGCCTCGCCGTCGGCGGCGGGCGCGGGTCGCGCCGGGTCGGGCTCCGCGTCGTCGCCGGCGTCCGGTTCGCCGCCCGCGGCCTCCTCGGTCGCCTCCTCGAGCTCCTCGACGCCCGCCTCGAGCGCGGCCTTCGCGGCGTCGACCGGCGCGACGCCCTCGAGCGTGAGCCGGCGCATGACGAGCAGGCGCGCCACGTCCTCGGGCGTGTAGCGACGGTGCGATCCCGCGGTGCGGGCGGACGGGCCGAGTCCGTAGCGACGGTCCCACGTGCGCAGGGTCGCCGGAGCGACTCCGAGGCGCCTGGCGACCGCCGCGACGGCGAGGCCCGCGCTCGACGCGCGAGACCCGCCCCCGTGAGGAGCGGGTCGGGATGAGGTCATGGCGTCGATTCTGCCGAGAGGACCGGAGGGTCGCCACTGCTCCCCCGGGCGCGCCGCCGTAATGGTCGACGTCGCAGGTCAAAGCCGTTCAGAAGCCCGGCGAACCCCTTCAGCCCCGGCCATGAAGTTGAACACTGAATCATCGAATCCGGTCACGAAATCGGACCTTGAACAACTTCTGCACAACTTGTAGGTTGTTCGCCATGACGGAGATCTCGAGGCTTCCCGGTCCGGTGATGGAGCTGTGGGAGTGGCAGTACCAGGGCTCCTGCCGTGACGCGGACGACACGTTGTTCTTCCACCCCGAGGGCGAGCGCGGCTCCACGCGCCGGCGTCGGGCCGAGGCGGCCAAGGCGATCTGCCGCGCGTGCCCCGTGATGATGCAGTGCCGGGAGCAGTCGCTCCGGGTCCGGGAGCCCTACGGGGTCTGGGGCGGCCTCAGCGAGGACGAGCGCTCCGCGATCCTCGCCGGCGGCGCCCGCAAGACCGGCTGACAGCACGAAGGCCCCGCACCGACGACGGTGCGAGGCCTTCTGCGTGCTGGTGTCGTCAGGCGACGACGACCGCGAGGATGTCGCGGGCGGAGAGGACGAGGTAGTCCTCACCGGCGTACTTGACCTCGGTGCCGCCGTACTTGCTGTAGATGACCTTGTCACCGACCTTGACGTCGACCGGGACGCGGTTGCCCTTGTCGTCGAAGCGACCCTCGCCCACGGCCAGGACCTCGCCCTCCTGGGGCTTCTCCTTGGCGGTGTCCGGGATGACCAGGCCGGAAGCGGTCGTGGTCTCGGCCTCGATGGCCTTGACGACGATCCGGTCCTCGAGCGGCTTGATGGGGACCGACACGTCGGACCTCCTTGATTCGCGATGCGTGGATGGACTAGCTGATTGACCAGGTCGCGTCCGAGGGCTGGCCGTCGTCGCGGGTGCCGTACAGCCTTGCGGTCGCTGACGACAAATCTAGGCAGGCGTTAGCACTCTGACAAGTCGAGTGCCAGAGGTCGGCGGGTCGTTCGCCCAGGGCGTCACCCGCACGCCTGAGACGATGGCCCGATGGACGCCGCCTCCGTGAGCAAGCTGCTGAGCCCGGACGGGTGGGCGCTGCTCAACTCGCTCCCCCCGTACGACGAGAAGCAGGCCATGGCCCTGGCCACCCGGCTTCGGGCTGACGGGGTCGACGCCGACCTCGCGGCGGCCGCCCTCACCCAGTCGCGGCTGCGGGCCAAGGCACGCGCCAAGCTCGGCGACTTCGCCGAGGGGATGCTCTTCACGCCCGACGGCGTGGAGCAGGCCACCCGCCTCGTGGTCGCCGCGCTGCACGCCCGCCGGTACCTCGCCGCCGGCGTCACCAAGGTCGCGGACCTCACGAGCGGGATCGGCGCGGACGCGCTCGCGTTCGCGGGGGTCGGGCTGCGCGTCCTGGCGACCGACGTCGACGAGATCACGGCAGCCCTGGCCACCGTCAACCTGCGCCACTTCCCCGAGGCCGAGGTGCGGCACGCCGACGGGCTCGCGCTCGACCTCGCCGCCGAGGGGGTCGACGGCGTCTACGCGGACCCGGCGCGACGCACCCGCGGCGGGCGGCGCGTCTTCGACCCGACCGCGTACGCTCCCCCGCTCGACGCCGTGTGGGACCTGCGCACCCAGGTCCCCGCGCTCGGCATCAAGGTCGGGCCGGGCATCCCGCACCAGGGTCTCCCCGACGACGCGGAGACGCAGTGGGTCTCCGTGGACGGCGACGTCGTCGAGGCGGGGCTCTGGTTCGGGCCGCTCGCCCCCGCGGGGCCCGGCCGGTCCGCGCTCGTGCTCGCGACGTCGGGCGGGGTGACGACGTCGCGCACCCTGCGCACGGACCTGCACGACGACGCGGGCGGCGCCGACCTCGTGCCCGACGTCGGTCCCGTCGGCGCCTACCTGTACGAGCCGGACGGCGCGGTCATCCGCGCCGGGCTCGTGGCGCACGCCGCGGCCGAGCTGGGCGGGCGCCTGCTGGACCGCACCATCGCCTATGTCACGACCGACCAGCCCGCCGGGCCCCCGGCCGAGGGAGCGGCACCGCTGGCCACCGGCTACCGCGTGCTCGACGTCATGCCGTTCAACCTCAAGCGGCTCAAGGCCTACCTGCGCGAGCGCGGCGTCGGGCGGCTCACCATCAAGAAGCGCGGCACCGCCGTCACGCCCGAGCAGCTGCGCGCCCAGCTCTCGCCGAAGGGCGACGCCGAGGCGACCCTCGTGCTCACGCGGGTCGGCGGCGCGCAGCACGTGCTCGTCGTCGAGCCGCTGCGCTGATCCCGCGCCGGGCGCGCGCGAGGAGGCGTCCCGCCGCGACCCGGCCGGACCGGCGCGCGGCCTGCCGTCCCCCCGTGGAAGCATGGCCCGCATGGTGCTGGAATTCGCCGCCTCCGAGCGGTCGAGCGTCGGGCTCGAGTGGGAGCTCGCGCTGGTCGACGCCGACTCGGGCAACCTGCGGCAGGTGGCGCCCGCCGTCATCGAGGCGGTGGCCGACGACGTGCGGCACCGCTACGTGAAGCCCGAGTTCCTGCGGAACACGGTCGAGGTGATCAGCGGCGTGCGGTGCACCGTGCCCGAGGCGATCGCCGACCTCGAGCGCGGCATCGCCGCCATCCACGACGCCACCGGCCCCATGCGCGTGGACCTCATGGGCGCGGGCACGCACCCGTTCGCGCACTGGTCGCAGCAGAAGGTCACCGACAAGAAGCGGTACGCCACCGTCGTCGACCGGGCGCAGGTCGTGGGCCGCCAGCAGATCGTCTACGGCGTGCACGCGCACGTGGGCATCGAGGACCGCGCCAAGGTGCTGCCGATCGTCAACTCGCTGCTGGTGTACCTGCCGTACCTGCAGGTGCTGTCCGCCTCGTCGCCGTTCTTCGGCGGCGACGACACCGGCTACGCCTCGATGCGGACCATGATCTTCCAGCAGCTGCCCACCGCGGGGCTGCCCTACCAGTTCGGGGCCTGGTCCGAGCTGGAGCGGTACGTCGCGGACATGCTGCACACCGGCGTCATCGACGACTTCACGGAGGTGCGGTGGGACGTGCGCCCCGCGCCGCACTTCGGCACGGTCGAGATGCGGATCTGCGACGGCACGTCGAACACGTTCGAGCTCGCCGCCCTCGGCGCACTCGTGCACTGCCTGGTGGAGCACCTGTCGACCCTGCTCGACGAGGGCCGCCCCCTGCCCACGATGCCGGCGTGGTTCGTGCACGAGAACAAGTGGCGCGCTGCCCGCTACGGCACCGAGGCGATCATCATCCTCGACGACGCCGGCGAGGAGGAGCTCGTCACCGACGCGCTGCCCCGCCTGCTCACGACGCTCGAGCCCGTCGCCGAGCGGCTGGGCTGCGCCGCCGAGCTCGACGGCGTGCGCGAGATCGTGCGCCGTGGTGCGTCGTACCAGCGGCAGCGGGAGGTGGCCCGCGCGCACGGCGGCGGCCCCGCGGCGCTCGAGGCCGTGGTCGCGTCGCTCGTCGCCGAGCTGCACGCCGGGCGGCCGCTGCCGGCGGCAGGCTAGGGCGCCGCCTCGGCGGCCGGCGCGAGCGTGGCGGCCAGGACCTGCCAGCCCTCGTCGGCCCGCACCCAGAGGCGCGTGTAGACCAGCCGCGCCGACACCGCGGTGCCGCCCTGGACCGCGTCGACGACGGCGACCAGCCGGCTCGTCCCGCTCGCCGCGTCCTCCCGGACGTCGAGCGACTCCTCCTCCAGGCGGGTGATCCGCAGCAGCCCCGACCGGTAGCTCTCCAGGTCGTCCTCCCGGGAGAACACCGAGCCGTCCGGGCCGGCGCCGACGCACCGAGGATGCAGCAGCGCCCCCAGCGCGTCGACGTCGCCGGCGCGCTGGGCGGCCTGGAGCGCGCGCTCGGCAGCGAGAAGGCTCATCGCCCGGCCCCCCGTTCCTTCTCGAAGTCCCACACGACGAGCGAGGGCGTGCCCGCGTACGCCGCGCCCGCCGCCGCCGGCACCCACGGCATCAGCTCCCAGAGGGTCGGCGGCCTGGCCGGGTCCTCGAGCTCCACGTCGGCGGCGGGGTCGAAGGCCCCCGTCCCGGCGTCCGGGGCCGCGGTGTACTCGCGGCCGCCGCCGGCTCCCCCGTCGGCTCCCCCGTCGGCATGGTCCGCGCGGCCGCCGACGTACTCGCGGCAGAACCGCGGCGCCAGGCCCACGGGCAGGGCCGCCTGCAGGTACTCGCTCGTGGCGTGGAACCAGTTCGGGATGTACCCGAACTCGCCGTCCGCGCCCTCGACGAGCGGATAGAGCGGCGACCCGGTGAAGTACCCGCGCGTGTCCGAGACGACGAGGCGGCCGCCCGGGCGAAGCACGCGCGCCAGCTCGGCGAACACGGGCCCCAGATCCCGCACGTGGCACAGCGCGAGGGTGACGAGGACGAGGTCGGCGGACGCGTCGTCCACCGGCAGCTCGTGCAGGTCGCCCTCGGCGAACCGTGCCCCCGGGACCTTGGCGCGGGCGATCTCGAGCATGTCGGGCGACGAGTCGACGCCGAGCACGTCGTGCCCCTGCTCGACGAGCCACTCGGTGTGCCGGCCCGTACCGCACGCCGCGTCGACCGCGACGCCGCGGGGCAGGTGCTCCATCAGCGGCCGGACGAGCGGCTCCTCCATCCCCCAGAACCCGTTGGGACCGTCGTAGCGGGGCGCCCAGTGCCGGTATCCGTCGCGGGTGGTGATCGGCGGGACCTCGTGGCCCGGGCCGAAGCGGTCGGCGGCGTCGAGCAGCGCGCGCACGTCGGCCAGCCGCGCCTCGACGAACGAGCGGTCGTGCTCGCCGGCGAACGCGCGAAGCAGCGCCACGCCCTCCAGCCCGACGAGGTACGCGAGCGGGTGCTGGTAGATGGTGGGGCGGTCGGTGTCCACGGTCGGGACGCTACCGACGCGGCCCGGTGGTCACGAGGTCTTTTCAGACGGTGATGGTGGTCATCGGCATCGACGAGTCGACCGGGAAGTCGAAGCTCGACGGCGCCGCCCCGGCGCGCACGACGGCGGAACCCAGCGCGGCGATCATCGCGCCGTTGTCGGTGCAGTAGCGGATCGGCGGGATGCGCAGGTCGATGCCCGCCTCCGCGCAGCGCTTCGCGGCCATCTCCCGCAGCTGGCTGTTCGCGGAGAACCCGCCGCCCACGACGAGCGTCTCGACGTCGTGCCGGCGGCACGCGGCGATCGTCTTGGCGGTGAGCACGTCGGCGACCGCGGCGGCGAACGACGCGGCGACGTCGGCCGCCGGGACCTCGCGCCCGGCGTCGACGCAGGCCTCGATCCAGCGGGCGACCGCCGTCTTGAGGCCGGAGAAGGAGAAGTCGTAGGCGTGCTTCGCCTGGTCCTTCGCGGCGGTGAGGCCGCGCGGGAAGCGGATGGCCTCCGGGTCGCCCTCGCGCGCCAGCCGGTCCACGTGCGGGCCACCGGGGTAGGGCAGGCCGAGCAGGCGGCCGACCTTGTCGAAGGCCTCCCCCGCCGCGTCGTCGAGCGTGGAGCCGAGCTCGGTGACGCCCGTCGCGACGTCGTCCACGAGCATCAGCGAGCTGTGCCCGCCCGAGACCACGAGCGCCATCGTGCGGCCCTCGAACGGACCGTCGACGAGCTGGTTCACCGCGGCGTGCCCGATGACGTGGTTGACGCCGTACAGCGGCTTGTTCAGGCCGATCGCGAGCGCCTTCGCCGCGGACGCGCCGATCGTGAGCGGGCCGACCAGGCCCGGGCCGGCGGTGACAGCGATCGCGTCCACCTCGGACAGGTCGACGTCGGCCTCACCGAGCGCGCGCGTGATCGTGGGGACCATCTGCTCCAGGTGGGCGCGGCTCGCGACCTCCGGGATGATCCCGCCGTAGCGCGCGTGCTCCTCCATCGAGCTGGCGACGGCGTCGACCAGGAGCTCGTCGCCGCGGACGAGCGCGACGCCCGTCTCGTCGCAGGAGGTCTCGATACCGAGGACGAGGGGGTCACCGACCCCGTGCGCGGATGCCATGGCCCCATGATCGCACCGGCGCGGGGGCGAACGCTCCGGCCACCTCTCCGGCACCCGTCCCCACCAGCCGTAACACGATGGTGACACCGAACTCACGGCGGGGACACGTGGACGTACTTGGGTTCATCTGAACCTAACCGGCCCCCGGGCCACGGCCACGAAGGAGCACCATGCGTCCTCGAAGCAGCACGGGCACCACGCGCACCGGCACCACCCGACCTGTCGTCGCCTCCCTCGCCGTCCTCGCCGTCGCCGCCCTCTCGGCCTGCGGGGCCCGGGTGGACGCCGCGAGCGGCGATGCCTCGGCCTCCGCGGCGGAGGGCTGCGTCGACACCTCGGGCGACACGGTCAAGGTCGGCTTCCTCAACTCGCTGTCGGGCACGATGGCGATCTCCGAGCAGACCGTGCACGACTCGCTCCAGCTGGCCGCGGCCGAGATCAACGCCGACGGCGGCGTGCTCGGCAAGCAGCTCGAGATCGTCTCCGAGGACGGCCAGTCCGAGCCCACCGTCTTCGCGGAGAAGGCCACCAAGCTCATCACCAGCGACTGCGTGGCGGCCGTGTTCGGGGGCTGGACGTCGGCGTCGCGCAAGGCGATGCTGCCGGTCTTCGAGGCGAACGACTCGCTGCTGTTCTACCCGGTGCAGTACGAGGGCCTCGAGGCCTCGGAGAACATCTTCTACACCGGCGCCACGACCAACCAGCAGATCGTGCCCGCCCTCGACTACCTCGCCGAGCAGGGCACCACGTCGCTGTTCCTCGTGGGCTCCGACTACGTGTTCCCGCGCACCGCGAACAAGATCATCAACGCGTACGCCGAGGCGCACGGCATCGAGATCGTCGGCGAGGAGTACGCGCCGCTCGGCCACACGGACTTCTCCACCATCGTCAACAAGGTGAAGGCCGCCGGGGCGGACGCGGTGTTCAACACCCTCAACGGCGACTCCAACGTCGCGTTCTTCAAGGAGTACAACAACGCCGGTCTGTCCGCCGACGACATGCCCGTCGTCTCCGTCTCGATCGCGGAGGAGGAGGTGGGCGGCATCGGCGTGGACAACATCGAGGGCCAGCTCACCGCCTGGAACTACTACCAGACGGTCGACAGCCCCGAGAACGACGCGTTCGTGAAGGCGTTCCAGGCCGAGTACGGCGACGACCGTGTGACGTCCGACCCGATGGAGGCCGCCTACACGTCGCTGTACCTGTGGAAGGCGATGGTCGAGAAGGCGGACTCCTTCGACGTCGCGGACGTGCAGGCGGCCGCGGACGGCGTCACCTTCGACGCCCCCGAGGGCACCGTCGTCGTGGACGGCGAGAACCACCACGTCGCCAAGACGGCGCTCGTCGGGCGCATCGGCGAGGACGGCCTCATCCACACCGAGTGGAGCTCCGAGGAGCCCATCGAGCCCGACCCGTTCCTCGAGGGCTACGACTGGGCCGACGGGCTCTCCTGACCGGGGCCCCTGGACACGACATGGACACCCTCCTCTCCCAGCTCTTCGCGGGCCTGAGCCTCGGCTCGGTGCTGCTGCTCGCGGCCCTGGGCCTCGCCCTGACCTTCGGTCAGATGGGCGTGATCAACATGGCCCACGGCGAGTTCATGATGGCGGGCGCCTACACGGCGTTCGTGATCCAGGGGCTGCTCGGCGACCCCGGCGCGAGCCTGCTCGTGTCGCTGCCGCTCGGGTTCCTCGTCGGCGGGGCGCTCGGGCTGCTGCTCGAGGCCACGCTCATCCACCGCATGTACCGGCGGCCGCTCGACACGCTGCTCGTCACCTGGGGCGTCGCGCTGCTGCTGCAGCAGGTGGCGCGCGACGTGTTCGGCGCCCCCAACGTGGACGTGGCCGCGCCCGGCTGGCTGTCGGGCGCGGTCACGGTCGGCGGGCTCGCGCTGCCCAGGACCCGGCTGTTCATCCTCGCGCTGGCCGTCGTGTGCCTGGTCGCGCTGGCCGTCGTCATGAAGGCCACCCCGCTGGGACGCCGCATCCGGGCCGTGGTGCAGCACCGCGACCTGGCGGAGGCGTCCGGCATCTCGTCGCGGGCCACCGACCGGCTGACGTTCTTCGTCGGCTCCGGCCTCGCCGGGATCGCCGGCGTCGCGCTGACCCTGCTCGGCTCGGTCGGCCCGACGCTCGGCACGGGCTACATCGTCGACGCGTTCCTCGTCGTCGTCGCGGGCGGCATCGGGCAGATCAAGGGCACCGTGATCGCGGCGACGGCGCTCGGCCTGCTGCAGGCGTTCTTCGAGTACTCCACCACGGCGTCCGTCGCGAAGGTCCTCGTGTTCGTCGTCATCGTCGCCTTCCTGCAGGTACGACCCCAGGGCCTGGTCTCGGTCCGGACGAGGAGCCTCGCATGACCGGCAGCACGAGCACCCGCACCGCACGACTGTCCGCCCTCGTCCGCCCGGGCCGGGCGCGCGCCACGGCCGGGTTCGGCCTCGCGGCCGTCCTGCTCCTCGCCGTCGCGCCGGTGCTGCTCAGCCCGTTCCGGCTCGGCCTGCTCGGCAAGTTCCTGTGCCTGGCCATGGTCGCCGTCGGCATCGGCCTCGCCTGGGGCCGCGGCGGCCTGCTCACCCTCGGCCAGGGCGTGTACTTCGGCCTGGGCGCCTACGTCATGGCGATGCACCTCAAGCTCGCCGACGCCGGCCCGGGCGGCGTGCCCGACTTCATGCTGCTCTACGGCACCGGCGAGGTGCCCGGCTGGTGGGAGCCCCTGCGCTCGCCGGCCGTCGCCCTCGCCCTGGTCGTGCTCGTGCCCGCCGCGCTCGCCGCCGCCCTCGGCTGGGCCGTCTTCACGCGGCGGGTGCGGGGCGCGTACTTCGCGATCCTGTCGCAGGCCCTCGCCGCCGCGTTCGCCATCCTGTTGATCGGCCAGCAGCAGACGACGGGCGGTACCAACGGGCTCAACGGGTTCCGGTCGTTCTTCGGCTACGACCTCGCCGACCCGGTCAACCAGCGGATGCTCTACCTGATCGCCGCGGGGGTGCTGCTCGTGATGGTCGTGGGCGCCCGCCAGCTCATGGTGTCGCGCTTCGGCGAGGTCCTCGTCGCCGTCCGCGACCAGGAGGACCGCGTCCGGTTCCTCGGCTACGACCCGGCGGCCGTGAAGACCGTCGTCTACGTGGTCGCGGCCGTGATGGCCGCCGTCGGCGGGGCGCTGTTCGTGCCCGTCGTCGGGATCGTCTCCCCCGCCGACGTCGGCGTCGTGCCGTCCATCGGCTTCCTCGTCGGCGTGGCCATCGGCGGCCGGGCGACCCTGCTCGGCCCCGTCCTCGGCTCCGTCGCCGTGAGCTGGGCGCAGACCTCGCTGTCCGAGCAGTTCCCCTCCGGCTGGATCTACCTCCAGGGGGCGCTGTTCGTGCTGGTCGTCGCCTTCCTGCCCGGCGGCCTGGCGTCGGTCGTGCCGATGCTGCGTCGCCGGCGTCGCGCCGGCCGTGAGGCGGAGCCGGAGGCCCCCGCCGCCCCGGGCGACGCCCCGTCCCCCGACCTCCTGCCCGAAGGGAGCCGTGCATGAGCGAGCAGACCGAGATCGACCTCGCCGCCGCGGAGGCGCTGCTGGGGGACGACACCGCCCGGTTCCGCCACGACTACCTCGAGGTGCGCGGCCTGCGGGTGGAGTTCGGCGGCTTCGTCGCCGTCCGCGACGTCGACCTCACCGTCGCCCAGGGGGACCTCCGGTTCCTCATCGGCCCCAACGGCGCGGGCAAGACGACGCTCATCGACGCCGTCACCGGCCTCGTGCGGGCGGCCGGCGGCTCGGCCCGGTTCGGCGGGACGGAGCTGCTGGGGCGGGCCACGCACCGTGTCGCCCGGGCGGGCGTCGGCCGCACGTTCCAGACGGCGAGCGTGTTCGAGCAGCTCACCGTGCTGCAGAACCTCGATATCGCCGCCGGCGCGCGCCGCCGGCCGACGACGATGCTCCGTCGGCGACGGGGCGTCCCGGAGGCGGTCGAGCAGGCGATGGAGACCGTCGGCCTCGCCGCGCTGCGCGACGTGCCCGCGGGCGTCCTGGCGCACGGCCAGAAGCAGTGGCTCGAGATCGGGATGCTGCTGGTGCAGGACGCGCACCTGCTGCTGCTCGACGAGCCCGTCGCGGGCATGACCCAGGCGGAGCGCGAGGAGACCGGCGAGCTGCTGCGCCGGGTGGGCTCCCAGCGCGTCGTCGTGGTGGTGGAGCACGACATGGAGTTCCTGCGCTCCTACGCAAACTCGGTGACGGTCATGCACCAGGGCGCCGTCCTCGCCGAGGGGACGGTCGCCGAGGTCCAGCAGGACCCGGCGGTCGTCGAGGTCTATCTCGGCGCCCCGGCGGGCGAACGAGCCACCACGACGGAGGGACCCGCATGATGCTCGAGCTGACCGGCCTGAGCACGGGGTACGGCCGCACGGCCGTCGTGCACGACGTGGACCTCGACGTCGCGGACGGCACGCTGACCGCCGTCCTCGGCCACAACGGGGCGGGCAAGACGACGCTCCTCAAGGCGGTGCTCGGGCTGCTGCCCGCGCGGGCCGGGTCCGTGCGCCTGGCCGGAGACGACGTCACGCGCTGGCCGACCCACCGGCGCGTGCGCGCCGGGATCGCGTACGTGCCGCAGGGCCAGCAGTCCTTCGGCCAGCTCACCGCTCGGGAGAACCTGCAGGTGGTCGCCGACGCCCACGGCGCCGCCGGCCGTCGCCGCACCGACGACGCGCTCGACCTGTTCCCCGCGCTGCGCGAGCTGCTCGGCCGCCAGGCGGGGCTCCTGTCGGGCGGCCAGCGCCAGCAGCTCGCCATCGCCCGGGCACTCGTCACCGGCCCGCAGCTGCTGGTGCTCGACGAGCCCGCCGAGGGCATCCAGCCGAACGTCGTGAGCGAGATCTACGCGGCGATCACGTCGCTGACGGCGGCGGGCGGGCTGTCCGCGCTGCTGGTGGAGCAGCACCTCGGCTACGCCGTCGAGCACGCCGCCGGGTACGCCGTGCTCGCCTCCGGGCGGGTGACCCACCGGGGCTCGGGCGGCGGCGCCGACGCACTCGCCGGCGCCCGCGAGGCGATGGCGCTGTGAGCCGCACGCCCGTGCGCACCGAGGAGGACGCGTGCACCTGACCCCCGCCGACACCGAGAAGCTGCTGCTCGCCGTGGCGGGCATGGTCGCGCGCGACCGCCTCGCGCGCGGCGTGCGGCTCAACCACCCCGAGTCGGTCGCCCTGCTGTCGTGCTGGGTGATCGAGCGGGCCCGCGACGGCGCCGACGTGCCGACCCTCATGCAGGACGGCCGCGAGGTGCTGGGCCGCGAGCAGGTGATGGACGGCGTGCCCGAGATGCTCGTCGACGTGCAGGTCGAGGCCACCTTCCCCGACGGCCGCAAGCTCGTGACCCTGCACCATCCCATCCCGTGACCCCGGCACCCGCCGGCCGCCTCGACCCGACCCCGACCCAGGAGGTCCCGTGACCGCACACGTCGCCACCGGCCCCGGCGCGACCCGCGTCGCCCCCGGGCGCCTCGAGCTCAACGTGCGCCCGGCGCACGAGCGGCTGCGCCTCGTCGTGGAGAACACCGGCGACCGGCCGGTGCAGGTGGGCTCGCACGTGCACCTGCCCGACGCCAACGACGCGCTCCGCTTCGACCGCGCCGCCGCGCACGGCTTCCGGCTCGACGTCCCGTCCGGCACGTCGCAGCGGTTCGAGCCGGGGGTGAGCCGCGAGGTCGACGCCGTGACGATCCGCGGCGCGCGGCGCGTGCCGGGCATCCGCCGGGGCAAGACCGACGGCGGCGCGCTCGGCGCCGTCCCGTCCCCGGAGGCCACGGCGCCGCACGACGAGCAGGAGGACTGATGGTCTGGATCGACCGGGAGCGCTACGCGGCCCTGTACGGGCCGACCGTCGGCGACCAGCTGCGCCTCGGCGACACCGACCTGTGGATCGAGGTCACCGAGGACCGCACGGTCGGCGGCGAGGAGGCCGTGTTCGGCGGCGGCAAGTCCATCCGGGAGTCGATGGCGCAGTCGACGCGGAGCCGTGCCGCCGGGGCCCTGGACACCGTGATCACCGGCGTCGTCGTCCTGGACTGGTGGGGCGTGGTCCGGGCGGACGTCGGGCTGCGCGACGGGCGGGTCGTCGCGGTCGGCCGTGCGGGCAACCCGGACGTGGCCGACGGCGTGCACCCGGACCTCGTCATCGGGCCGTCGACCGACGTGATCTCGGGCGAGGGCCGGATCCTCACCGCCGGCGGCTTCGACCCGCACGTGCACCTGCTGTCGCCGTCGGCGCTGCACGAGGCGCTGGCCACCGGCATCACGACCGTCGCCGGGGGCGGCACGGGCCCGTCCGAGGGCTCGAAGGCCACCACGGTGACGCCCGGCGCCTGGCACCTGCGGTCCGTGCTGCGCGCGCTGGACCACCTGCCGCTCAACGTGCTGCTGCTCGGCAAGGGCAACACCGTGGGCGAGGAGGCCCTCGCGGAGCAGGCCCTCGCCGGAGCGGCCGGGTACAAGGTGCACGAGGACTGGGGCTCCACGCCCGCCGCCCTCGACGCGGCGCTGCGGGCCGCCGACGAGTGGGGCCTCCAGGTGGCGCTGCACTCCGACTCGCTCAACGAGGCCGGGTTCGTCCAGTCCACGATCGACGCGATCGGCGGCCGGGGGATCCACGCGTACCACGTCGAGGGCGCGGGCGGCGGGCACGCCCCCGACATCCTCACCATCGCGAGCCTGCCGCACGTGCTGCCGGGGTCGACCAACCCGACCCTGCCCCACACGGTGAACACCGTGGCGGAGCACCTCGACATGCTCATGGTCTGCCACCACCTCAACCCCGCCGTCCCCGAGGACCTGGCGTTCGCCGAGTCGCGGATCCGGGCGTCGACCATCGCCGCCGAGGACGTGCTGCACGACCTCGGGGCCATCTCCATCACCTCCTCCGACGCCCAGGCGATGGGCCGCATCGGCGAGGTGATCACCCGCACCTGGCAGGTGGCGCACGTGATGAAGCACCGGCGCGGGCCGCTGTCGGGCGCGGAGCCGGCGGACAACGAGCGCGCCCGCCGGTACGTCGCGAAGTACACGATCAACCCGGCGGTCGCGCACGGCGTCGACGCCCACATCGGCTCCGTGGAGCCGGGCAAGCTGGCCGACCTCGTGCTGTGGGACCCCCGGTTCTTCGGGGTCCGGCCCGAGCTCGTGATCAAGGGCGGGGTGATCGCGTGGGCGGCGCTGGGCGACCCGAACGCGTCCATCCCCACGCCGCAGCCGGTGCTCATGCGTCCCGCGTTCGGCGACGCCGTCGGCGCCGACACCTCGCTCGCGTTCGTCGCGCCGGCCGCGATCGAGGACGGCCTGGCCGGGCGCCTGGGCCTGCGCCGGCAGCTCGCCCCCGTCGCACCCACGCGCGGCGTCACCAAGGCGGACATGCGCAACAACGACGCGCTGCCGGACATCGACATCCGCCCCGACACCTTCGAGATCCGCGTCGACGGCGACCTGGTCGAGCCCGCACCCGCGGTGCGCCTGCCGCTCGCCCAGCTCTACTCGATGTTCTAGGCCGCCCATGACGTCCCTGTCCCCGCACCCCGCCACGGTCGCGATGCTGCTCGCGGACGCCCGCCTGCCCGGCGGCGGGCACGCCCACTCCGCGAGCCTCGAGCCCGCGCTGCGCGGCGGCATGCCGCCGGCCGACGTGCCGGCGTGGATGGTCGGTCGGGCGACGACGGTCAGCCTGGTGGAGGCCGGCACGGCGGTGGTCACCGCCCGGCTGCTGGCCGACGCCGGGCCCGCCGCCGGGACGGTCGACGCGCCGGACGACCGGGTCGACGCCGTCGTGCGCGCCTGGGCGGCGCGGACGCCCTCCCCCGCGCTGCGGGACGCGTCGCGCCTGCTGGGCCGCGGGTACCTGCGGGTCGCACGCACCCTGTGGCCGGGCAGCGCGGCCGTGCACGTCCTCGCCCGGCACGACGCGGCGAGCCGCCGGGAGAGCACGGGGCACCCGCGCGGCACCGGCGCGCCGCCGCGCGCCGTCGTGCTCGGCGCGATCTGTGCGGCGGCCGGCGTCCCCCCGGCGGACGTCGTCCGGCTGACCGTCTACGACGACGCCCAGGCGGCGGCGTCGGCCCTGCTCAAGCTCGAGCCGCTGGACCCCCTCGCCCCGGCGCGGTGGGTCCTCGACGCGTGCACCGCCGCCGAGGAGCACGTGCTCCGCGTCGCGGCGTGCGCCACCCCGGAGGACATCCCGTCCTCCGGTGCCCCGTTGACCGAGGGCTGGGCCGAGGCCCACGCCGTCACGACCCAGAGGTTGTTCCGTGCCTGAATCCACTCCCCCCGCCACGCCCGCGAACCCGTCGCTCCCCGCCCGCGCCCTGCGCCTGGGCGTCGCCGGCCCCGTCGGCGTCGGCAAGTCCTCCCTGATCGCGACCGTGTGCCGGGCGCTGTCCGACGAGCTCGCGATCGGCGTCATCACCAACGACATCTACACCGACGAGGACGCGCGCTTCCTGCGGTCCGCCGGCGTCCTGGACCCTGAGCGCATCCGCGCCGTCGAGACCGGCGCCTGCCCGCACACCGCCATCCGCGACGACGTCACCGCCAACCTGCTCGCGGCCGAGGACCTCGAGCGCGACTTCGCGCCCCTCGACCTCGTGATCATCGAGTCCGGCGGCGACAACCTCACCGCCACGTTCTCCCCCGCCCTCGTCGACGCGCAGATCTTCGTGCTCGACGTCGCGGGCGGGGGCGACGTCGCGCGCAAGGGCGGGCCCGGCATCGGCCGCGCCGACCTCCTCGTGGTCAACAAGACCGACCTCGCGCCGCACGTCGGGGTGGACGTCGGGCAGATGGTCGCCGACGCGTCGGCCGCCCGCGACAGCCGGGACGTCGTCGCCCTGTCGCGCACGGACCCGGCGTCCGTCGCGGAGCTGCGGACGTGGCTCCTCGGCGTGCTCGACCTGTTCCGCGCCGGCGCGCACGTGGCGCAGGACCCCGGCCCGATGGCGCCGCACTTCCACGCCGACGAGGAGGGCGGGGGCGTCCTGCACAGCCACGCGGACGGCGACCGGTCGCACGGGCACGAGCATGCGCACACCCCCGCGCACTGAGGTCCGCCGCACGCTCGTCGAGGTCGAGCCGGGCACCGTGCCGGGCGCCCCCGTGCGCGTGCGCACCCGGGACGGGCTGCTCGCGGCGCGGACCGTCGCGCGCGGGGCCGCGCACGCGGAGGTGGCGCTCGTCGCGACCGGCGCGGTGCTGCTCGGCGGCGACCACGTCACCGTGCAGGTGCGCGTCGCCGACGGCTGCGCACTCACCCTCACCGACGTCGGCGGCACGGTCGCGTACGACGGCGAGGGCGTGCCGTGCCGCTGGGACGCCGAGGTGCGGCTCGGGGCCGGCGCGCGGCTCGACTGGGAAGGCCTGCCGTTCGTCGTGTCCACGGGCGCGGACGTGACCCGGTCGACGGACGCGGTGCTCGGCCCGGGCGCGCGGCTGCGGCTGCGCGAGACCGTCGTGCTGGGGCGCGACGGCGAGCGCGGCGGCCGCGTCGTGCTGCGGTCCCGCGCGCACGACGACGACGGGCCGCTGCTCGTCGAGGAGGTCGTCGCCGCCGGCGACCGCCCCGTGCCGGGGGTCCTGGGCGGGGCGCGCGTGGTCGACACCGTGACCGACCTCCGGGGCACGCCTGACGACGACCCCGCCGACGACCCCGCCGCGATCAGCCCCGACGGCGCGGTGACGCTGCGCCTGGAACGCGGCGGCACCCTGACCCGCTGGCTCGGGCCCACCGCTCATCTCAGCCCGTTGCACCGGTCTCATCCCGTACCGGCCCGCCCCGTCGCGGCGCCGCCCGCGCCGCCCCTCGTCCGTCTGGAGCCCGCATGACCCGCACCGCCCTCGTCGTCGCCGCCCTGCACGTCGTCGGGATCGGCGGCCTCGCCGCCACCCTCGCCCTGGACGGCGGATCCGGCGCAATCACCCTCGTCATGGCCCTCACGGCGTACGGGTTCGGCCTGCGGCACGCGTTCGACGCCGACCACATCGCCACGATCGACAACACGACGCGGCGGCTCGTGCGCGAGGGCCGCGACGCGCGCGGGGTGGGCCTGTGGTTCTCGCTCGGCCACTCGACGGTGGTCGTGGGCGCCGCGCTCCTGCTCGCCGTCGGTGTGCAGGCGCTGGCGCCCGCGCTCGAGGACGAGTCGTCGCCCTGGCGCCGGTTCACCGGCGTGTGGGGCCCTGTCGTGTCGGGCACCTTCCTGCTGACGATCGCCGTGGTGAACGTGCTGCTGCTCCGCCGTGCCCTGCGTGCCGGCCGGCGCGCGGCGGGCGACGGCCACCACCACGACCTCGACGCCGCCGGCGGCCCGGTCTCGTGGGCGCTGCGCCGGTTCGCGTGGGCCACCGACAGGCCGGGGCGCATGTACGGCGTGGGGCTCGTGTTCGGGCTCGGCTTCGACACCGCCACGGAGATCGGCCTGCTCGCGATGACGGCCTCGACCGCCATGGGCCAGGTGCCGTGGTACGCGCCGCTGCCGCTGGCGGTGCTGTTCGCCGCCGGGATGTCGCTGCTCGACTCCCTGCAGGGCTCGGCCGCCCGGCGCGCGTACGCCCAGGCGGGCGTCGGCGCGGAGCGGGGCCGCCTGCGCTACGACGTGCTGGTCACCGGCGTCTCCGCCGCGGCCGCGGTGGGCATCGGCGGGGTGACCCTGCTGCAGGTGGCCGCCGAGCACGTCCCCGCCCTGGCCGAGGTGCCGGGAGCGTCGGTCGGCCTCGAGCCCTACGGCCTGGTGCTCGCCGGGGTGCTACTGGTCGCCTGGCTGGTCGCCCTGCTCCGCCTCCGCCAGCCGCGCGTCGAGGTCTGACAGCACGTCCCGCCCCCGGGACGACAGGTGGACGCGGACCACGCGACGGTCAAAGGCGTCCACCTCGCGGTACACCAGCGCGCGGGTGACGAGCGCGTCCACGCGACGGCCGAGAGTCGCCTTGTCCGTGACCGTCGCGGCGCGCAGCTCGGACATCATGGCGCCCGGCCGCCGCCGCAGCGCGTCCAGCACGAGCCACTCGTCGACGGTGCAGCCGGCGGGCGCGACGGCCTCGGCCGCGCGTCGCGCGGCGCGCCGCCCGGCCACCACGGAGCCCCGCAGCGCGGCGGCGGCCGTCGCCCCGGACGCACCCACGTCCGGGCCCGCCGTGGGGCTCTCCGACCGCGTCGACGTCCGCATGCTGACCCGCCTTCCCTCGCGCTCGTACACTACCGGCCATCACAGGCCGGGGCCCGGGCCCGGACCAGGGCCCCTCGCGCGGACGGGACGTCATGTCGGACTTCGTCGTCGGCGTCCTGCTGCACTTCCAGGGGCCGGGCGGGATCTACGGCCCCTCGTGCCAGGCCGTCACGGAGCTCGCGGTCGCCGAGCTCAACGCCGCGGGCGGCATCCTCGGGCGCCCGGTGCGCGCCGAGCTGCTCGACGCCGGCCAGCCGGTCGACCGGCTCCGTCGGCGCCTCGGGGCCGCGCTCGACGCCGGGCGCCTGCACGCGCTCACCGGGTGGCACACGTCGGCGGTGCGGCGCGCCGTCGTGCCGCTCGTGCAGCGCCGCGTGCCGTACGTGTACCCCGCGGCGTACGAGGGCGCCGAGACCCGCCCGGGTCTCTACGTCACCGGGGAGGTGCCGTCGGCGCAGCTCTTCCCCGCGATCGAGCGGCTGCGGGCCGAGGCGGGCACGCGCCGGTGGTTCGTCGTCGGGGACGACTACGCCTGGCCCCGCGGCACGTACGCGGCGCTGGCGCCGCAGCTGGCCGCGCTCGGCGCCGGGTTCGCGGGCGCGCGCTTCCTGCCGGAGCAGGGGGCGAGCGACGCGCAGCTCGCGGCCACGCTCGACGACGTGGCGCGCTCGGGCGCCGAGGGGGTGCTGCTGCTGATGGTCGGGCAGAACGGGGTGCGGTTCAACCGCCTGTTCGCGCGGCGGGGCCTGCACGAGCGGGTCGTGCGGCTCAGCACGCTCATGGAGGAGAACATGCTCATGGGCAGCGGGGCCGGCGCGACGGCGAACCTGTACTCGGCCGGCGGCTGGTTCCGCAGCCTCGCGACCGGGGAGGCGCTCGACCTGGTGGGCCGCTACACGGCGCACCACGGGCTGCACGCGCCCGCGATCGGTGCGGCCGCCGAGGCCTGCTACGAGGGGATCCTCGCGCTGCGGTCGATCGTCGAGCGGGCGGGCAGCGCCGTCGTCGCCGCGACCGACCGCTCCGTCGACGGGCTCACGTACGAGGGGCCGCGCGGCCTGGTCCGGTTCCGCGGCAACCACGCGGAGCAGAGGCTGTACCTCGCGCGTGCCGACGGGTTCGACTTCGACCCCCTCGCGGCGCTGTGACCTGGCCTGCTGTGGGGCACGTCACGGCCGCACCCGGAATCATGCGTCTGCATCGATCTGTTACGGCAACCATGACCGAGACCCTCACGCACCCGTCCACGTCTCTCGCCGTCGGCGACGAGGTGGCGGACCTCCTGTTCCGCTCCGCCCGCACCACCTCCCTGTGGACCGACGAGCCCGTCACCGACGAGCAGCTCACCTCCGCCTGGGACCTGGCGAAGTTCGGGCCCACCGCGATGAACACCCTCCCCCTGCGCGTGCTGGTGCTGCGCTCGGGCGACGCGCGCGAGCGCCTCGTGGCCCACATGGGCGACGGCAACAAGGACCGCGTCGCCGGCGCGCCGGTCTCCCTGGTGCTGGCCGCGGACCCGGCCTTCCACCAGCACCTCGACACCCTCTTCCCCGCCTACCCGGGCATGAAGGAGCAGCTGGAGCCCGCCGCGGAGGTCCGCGAGCAGATGGCCCGCAACAACGCCCTCATCCAGGCCGGGTACCTCATCGTGGGCCTGCGGGCCGCCGGCCTCGCCGCAGGCCCGATGAACGGCATGGACTTCGACGGCGTCGACGCCGAGTTCTTCGCCGAGTCCGGCTGGAAGTCGTTCCTCGTCGTCAACGTCGGCCACGCCGAGGGCGAGGGCTCGCCCTACCCGCGCGGCCCGCGCCTGTCCTTCGACGAGGTCGCGCAGGTCCTCTGACCCGCGCCTCCACGACGCAGGCACGGCCCGGTCCCCCGAGAGGGCCGGGCCGTCGTCGTCCCCGGCGTCGGCGCCTGGGCCGGTCGCCGCCTAGGGCCGCAGCACGAGCTTCCCGACGTGCGCCCGGCGGGCGAGCTCCTCCTGCGCCCGGGCCGCGTCCTCCAGCGGGAACGTCGCCGCGACCACGGGCTCGATCTCGCCGCGGCGGGCCAGGTCCATCAGCAGGCCGAAGTGCGCGCGCGTGTGCATCGACGAGCCGACGACCTGCGCGTTGTGGAGGTACAGGCGACGGACGTCGAAGGCCACCTCGTGCCCGCCGAGCGCCCCGGCGACGACCCACCTCCCACCCTCGCGCAGCAGCGGCAGCCCGTCGCCCAGCAGGTCGCCGGCGACCACGTCGAGCACGACGTCGACGCCGTCCGGGGCCGTGGACCGGACCTGTTCGACGACGTCGTGCGCCCGGTCCACGACGACGTCGGCGCCGGCGTCGCGCACGGCGGCGATCTTGTCGCCGCTGGAGATCGCCAGCACGCGCCCCCCGCGGGCGCGGGCGAGCTGGACGAGCGCCAGGCCGACCCCGCCCGACGCCCCCGAGACCAGGGCGGTCTCGCCCTCCCGCAGGCCGCCCCGCTCGATCATGCCGAGCGCGGTGCCGTAGGCGGTGGGCAGGGTCGCGAGCTGGTCGTCCGTGAGGGGCGACCCCGTCATGTCGTGCACCTGGTCGGCGGGCGCCGTCACGTACCCGGCGTACCCGCCGTCCCGCTCGCTGCCCATGAGGCCCACCGGGTGGGCGTCCGGACCGTCGCCGTCGTAGCTCGCCGGGTCGATCACGACCCGGAGCCCGACGAGGCCCGCGTCCGCGCCGGCGCCGACGGCCACGACCTGCCCCGCGACGTCCGCGCCCTGGGTCCGTGGGAAGTCGACGGGGCCGCGCCAGCCGGACAGCGCCGCCGGGTCGCCCGGCCTGCCGTAGGCCCCCTCCCGGGTCCACAGGTCGGTGTTGTTCAGCGCCACCGCGGCCACGCGCACCAGCGCCTCCCCCGGCCCGGGCGCCGGGACGGCGACCTCCGCCACCTGGAGGACCTCCGGGCCCCCGTGCCGGTGCATCCGTACCGCGCGCATCGTCTCGGGCGTGCTCATCGATCGACCTCCCGTGTATACAGATCGGTATACACGCGACGCTAGCACGACTCCCGGGGACCACCAGGGGAACGAGGCGCGCTAGGGCCGGTCGCCTGTGTCCGCCGGTCGCGACGGGTCGTTCGACCACTGCGACCATGACCCCGGGTACAGGGCCGCAGGGATGCCCGCGCACGCCAGCGCGGCGATCTCGTGCGACGCCGTGACACCCGACCCGCAGTAGACGCCGACGGCGAGCACCTCGTCGTCGTCCGCTTCCTCCGGCGCGTCGGCGGGCGCGCTCAGGCCCAGGTCGGCGAACCGGCCCTGGAGCGACTCCTCGTCGAGGAACGTGCCGTCCTCGCGCAGGTTCTCCGTGGTCGGGGCGCTCACGGCACCGGGCACGTGGCCCGCGCGCGGGTCCACGGGCTCGCTCTCGCCCCGGTACCGCTCGGCGGCCCGCGCGTCGAGCAGGGTGCCGGTCTCGGCCAGGTCCGCCGCGTCGTCGGCGTCCAGCACGGGCAGGTGTCCCGGACGGGCCACCAGGTCGCCCGGCGCGTGGACGACCTCACCGCTCTCCAGCGCGTAGCCCGCCCGGACCCAGGCGGGCAGGCCGCCGTCGAGGATGCGCACGTCGTCGACGCCGAAGTAGCGCAGCAGCCACCAGGCCCGCGCCGCGGACGTGCCGCCCACCGTGTCGTACACGACGACACGTGAGGAGCTCCGCAGCCCCCAGGCCCGCGCGCTGCGCTGGAACGAGGACGCCGAGGGCAGCGGGTGGCGGCCCTCCTCCGCCGACGGCTCCGCGGCCAGCTCGGACTCCAGGTCCACGTACACGGCGTCGGGCAGGTGCCCCCCGAGGTAGCGCTCCCGGCCGTCGGTCATGCCGAGCGCCCAGCGGACGTCGAGCAGCACGGGCGCGCCGTCGGCCGGGTCCGGCCCGGCACTCAGCCGCAGGTCCGCCGCGAGCTCCGCGACCGTCACCAGCACCCGCGAGCGCGGCGAGTCCTCGCGGGTCACGACGTCGTCCCTGGTCGCGCGTGATCGTCGCGCAGGTCGAGCCGCATCGTGAAGGCGTCCTTGTCCTCGGGCTGGTAGTACCGCTTGCGCAGCCCGATCCGCTCGAAGCCGTGCCGTTCGTACAGCGCGAGTGCGGGCTCGTTGTCGACCCGCACCTCGAGCAGGACCGCCTCCGCCTTGAGCTTGCGCGCCCGCCCGACGAGCGCCTCCAGCAGGGCGCGCCCCACGCCGTGCCGCTGGTAGTGGGGGTCCACGCCGATCGTCATGATCTGCGCGACGTCGCCGTCGAACCAGAGACCGGCGTACCCGACGACGGGCTTCGGGCCGATCCCGTACACCGCGACGGCGTCCTGGCCGGCGGGCTCGGCCACGACGTACCAGCGCCCGAGCGCGGCCAGCTCGTCGGCGAGCATCCCGTAGGTCCACGCCCCGGCGCCGAACAGCACCCGCTCGAGCTGGAGCACCCGGTCGAAGTCCGTGCTGGCCAGCGGGCGCAGCCGGCACGACGGCTCGTACACGTGCTGCACCGTGCGCGGCAGGTCCGGGGCGGGGCGCTCGGGCTCGTCGGCGACCGGCCCGGTGGTCGGTTGCTCGGAGGTCGGCTGCTCGGAGGTCGGCTGCTCGGAGGTCGGCTGCCCGATGGTCATGCCGGGCTCCCGGTAGCGGGGACGAGGCGCGCCGGCGCCGGCTCCTGCACGTCGGGCCGGCGCAGGTACAGCGGCTCCGTGGGCAGCTCCTCGCCGGCGGCGCGGCGGGCGAGCGCGAGGCGCGCCAGGACCGCGGCGTCCGGGACGAGCGGGGCGTCCTCGTCGGCGGGCAGGTGCTCCGGGTACAGGGTGGCGCCCTCCCCCACGACGACCAGGCGCCCGCCGTCGGCGGGCGCGTCCGCGAGCCGCGCGGCGACGTCGGCGGCCTTGTCCACTCCCGGACCGGCCAGGGTCTCGACGACGGGGACCCCGTGCGGGCCCTCGTGCGCGACGACGCGGTAGTGGGCCCAGTAGACCTCCTTGCGGCGGGCGTCGGTCGCGACGAGCACCTCGTCGCCCGGCGTCAGCCCGAGGTCGGCGACCGCCTGCACCGCGACCGCGTCCACGCTCGGCACGCCGAGCACGTCGATCCCGAGCGCGAGCGCCAGGGTGCGCGCGGTCACGAGCCCCACGCGCAGGCCGGTGAACGGTGCGGGCCCGGTGCCCACCGCGACGGCCGTGAGGTCCGTGCGGTCCAGGCCGGCGTCGGCGAGCACCGCGTCGACGAGCGGGGCCAGCGACTCGGCGTGCCGGCGTCGCTCGTCGGCCGAGCGCGCGGCGAGCCGGGCGCCGCCGGGGTCGACGAGCGCGACGGCGACGGCTGCGGAGGTATCCAGTGCGAGAACGGCCACGGCCTCAGCCTACGTTTCCCGCGGCCCGGCCGGGGGACGCATCGTCCGTGCTGAGTCGATCCTCGAGACCGAGGTCTGAGGATCGGTTCAGCATGCTCGATTCTTCCGGGTCAGCGCGCGGTGAGGGCGGCCAGGTCGACGCCGGCCCAGCGGGGGCCGACGCCGCGCAGCGTCGCGTGGCGGGTCCCGGCGCCGGGGTCGGCCTCGTCGTCGTCGGGCGCGCCGGCGGCCGTGCCGCGGGGGCGCTCCAGGTCGATCTCCAGGCGGTCGTCGGTGAGCGCCTCGGCCAGCCCGCGGCCCCACTCGACGACGGTGACCGACTCCTCGAGGGACGAGTCCAGGTCCAGCGCGTCCAGCTCCCCCAGGCCTCCGAGCCGGTAGGCGTCCACGTGCACGAGGGCGGGACCGCGCGTGCCGTCCTCGCGGGGCAGCGGCGGGTGCTCGCGCGCCACGATGAACGTGGGCGACGCCACCTGGCCCCGGATGCCCAGCGCGGCTCCCAGGCCCTGGGTGAGCGTCGTCTTGCCCGCCCCCAGGTCCCCCGTGAGGATCACCAGGTCGCCCGCCCGGAGCACGCCGGCCAGGGCCGCCCCCAGCGCCCGCGTGGACTCCGCGTCCGGCAGGTCCGTCTCCGTCCGCACGACGACGTCGCTCACCGCTGCACTTCCTTCCAGGTCTCCGTGTCGGCCTTCGTGGCGAGGCCCGTGTACACGCGCACCGCGCGCGCCCCGATGCCCGTGACGATCTCGTAGCTGATGGTGCCCGCGGCGCGGGCCCAGTCCTCGGCGTTCGGCACCGTGGCGCCGCGTTCGACGCCGTCCGACGCCCCGAAGAGGGTGACGACGTCGCCCTCGCGCTCCGTGGCGTCCGGCCCGAGGTCGAGCACGAACTGGTCCATGCACACCCGCCCCGCCACGCGCAGCACCCGGGCGGACGCGCCGCTCCCGACGCCGACCGGGCCGCCGACGCCGAGGCTGCCGCCTGACGCGTGCCGCTGGATGCCGTCCGCGTAGCCCAGGGGCACCACCCCGAGCCGGGTGTCGCGCGGCGTCGTGTAGTGGTGCCCGTAGGACACGCCGTGGCCGGCCGGCACCTCCTTGACGGTGGCGAGCCGCGCCTGCAGCGTCATCGCGCCGCGCAGCCCGTAGTCGCCGGGCGCGCCGAGCTGCGGCACCGGCGAGTGCCCGTAGACGGCGATGCCGGGCCGGACGAGGTCGTGGTGCAGCCGGGGGTCGGTGAGCACGGCGGCCGAGTTCGCGAGGTGCCGCACCTCGAGCGACGCGCCGGAGGCCTCGACGACGGCCACCGCGGCGTCGAACGCCGCCGCCTGGAGGGCGATCGACGGGTGCCCGGGCTCGTCGGCGCACGCCAGGTGCGACATCACGCCCACCACCCGCAGCACGCCCTCGGCCTCGAGCGCAGCCGCCCGGCGCACGACGTCCGGCAGGTCGGCGGGCACGATCCCGCTGCGACCGAGGCCGGTGTCGACCTTGAGGTGCACGCGGGCGGGCTCGCCGACGGCCCGCGCGCCCGCGGCCACCTCGTCGAGCGCCCACGGCGCCGCGACGCCGACGTCCACGCCCGCCGCGACCAGCCGGTCGAACGGCGCCCCCGGCGTCGCGAGCCAGGTCAGCACCCGGGCGTCCGCGGTCGTGACGCCGCCGGCGCGCAGCGCGAGGGCCTCGGCGGGGACCGCCGTGCCGAGCCAGGTCGCACCGCCCGCGAGCGCCGCCCGCGCCACCGGCAGCATCCCGTGCCCGTACCCGTCCGCCTTCACCACGGCCATCACCGCCGCGCCCGGGGCGTGGCCCGCCAGCGCGCGCACGTTGTCGCGCACTGCGGACAGGTCGACGACCGCGCGCGCCAGCGCGTCGTCGGGGAAGGGCAGGTCGGCCGGCGCGGCGGGTGTGCTGTCGGCCGGGACCGCGGAGGGGACCTCGGTGCTCACGGTCATCGATTCTCTCACCGCGCGCCGTCGCCCCTGCCGCCGTCTTCCGCGCCCTCGCGACCCGGCCACGCGGCGAGGCGCCGGCGAGAGCGGAACTCGCGGGGTTCGCCGGCGATCGGGTCGACGAACGCGAGCGAGCGGGCGAGCAGCTGCAGGGGCCGGTCCGGGTCGTCGGGCGCGTCCTCGCGCAGCACCGGCCAGAACGGGTCGTGCAGCAGGGGCAGCCCGAGCGACGCCATGTGCAGGCGGAGCTGGTGCGTCTTGCCGGTGTGCGGTTCGAGCCGGTAGAGCCCGAGGCCGCGGGCCTCGTCCCGCGCGACGAGCGTCACCCGCGACTCCGCGTTCGGCTCGCCCGGCTCCTCCTGGGCCCGCACCACGCCCCGGTGCTTGACGATGCGCGAGCGCACCGTCGTCGTGCCCTCGCGGGCCAGGACCGACCCCGGAGCCGGCAGCGGCGCGACCGCCTCGTAGACCTTGCGCACCGCGCGGTCCTGGAACGCCGTCTGGTACGCGCCGCGCACCTCGGGCCGCACGGTGAGCACGAGCACGCCGGCGGTGGGCCGGTCGAGCCGGTGCGCGGGCACCAGCTCGGGCAGGTCGAGGGTGGCGCGCAGGTGCACGAGCACCGTGCGGGTCACCCAGCGCCCGCGCGGCATCGTGGCGACGAGGTGCGGCTTGTCCACCACCAGCAGGTCGTCGTCGCGGTGCAGCACCTCCAGCTCGGCGAGGGCGGGCACCTCCGGCTCGTCGGCGGGCGGGTCGCGGTACAGGTAGAGGAACCCGCGCGGCGCGTACGGGGTGGCGTCGTCGACGACGGCGCCCGCGCCGGTCACGACCTCGCCGGCGGCGAGCTTCTCCCGCAGCCGGGCGGCGTCGTCGCCGAACCGCTCCAGCAGGTACTGCGTCGCCGTCGCGTACCGGGCGACGCTGGCCGCGTCGTGCGGCAGCACGACGCGCGTGGGGTTGAGGCCGTCCCGCACGGGCAGGGGCGGGACGTGCTTGCGCGGACCGGGTGGCACCGGACCATTGTCGCGCGCGGCATGATGGCCCGTATGAGCCTCTACGACATCCGGTTCGAGCGCATGGACGGCACGACGACGACGCTCGCGGAGCACCGCGACGACGTGGTGCTGGTGGTCAACGTCGCCTCGCGCTGCGGGCTCACCCCGCAGTACGAGGCGCTGGAGCAGCTGCAGAAGACGTACGCCGACCGCGGGTTCACCGTGATCGGCTTCCCGTCCAACCAGTTCCTCCAGGAGCTCTCCACCGACGAGAAGATCGCCGAGTTCTGCTCCACCACCTACGGCGTCACGTTCCCCGTGGTCTCCAAGGTCCGCGTGAACGGCCGCCACACGCACCCGCTGTACGCCGAGCTGAAGAAGACCCCCGACGAGGGCGGCCACGACGGCCGCATCCGCTGGAACTTCGAGAAGTTCGTCGTGCTGCCCGGCGGCGACGTGCACCGGTTCTCCCCGCAGACCGTGCCCGACGCCCAGGAGATCGTCGACCTCATCGAGAAGTCCCTGCCGAGGTAGTCATCAGCCCGGCGAGGTAGTACGAGTCCCCGCGAGGTAGTCCGGATCACCGCGAGGTAGTACGCCACCCGCCGAGGTACGACGACCCGTCGACGGCGCTGGTCAGGTGCTCCCGACCGTCGTCAGGCCCCGGACAGCAGGGCGGCTACCTCGCCCGGCACCGCCGTCGCGACGTCGAGCGCCGCCACGGGGCCGCCCGGGTTCGCGCGGTGCGCGGCGCGACCGTGCACCAGCGCCGCCGCGGCGGCGACCTCGGCCGCGAGCGCCGGGTTCTCGACGACGTCACGAGACCGGGCCGCGAGCATCGCGCCGAGCACTCCGGCGAGCACGTCGCCCGCGCCCGCGGTGGCCAACCAGCCCGGCCCGTCGGCCTGCGCGTAAGCCCCGCCCGTCCCGACGACGACGGTCACGCCTCCCTTGAGCAGCACCGTCGCGCCGGTGAGCTCGTGCGCCCGCCGCGCCCAGCGCAGCGGCTCGGCCTCGACGTCCGGGCGGCGCACGTCCTGGCCGCGCGAGCGCAGCAGCGCCGTCAGCTCGCCCGCGTGCGGGGTGAGCACGAACCACGCCGGGACGCGCCCGTCGAGCAGGCCCAGCCCGCCGGCGTCGACGACCGCCGGCACGGGGCCGCCCGCGGTCCCGGCGAGCTTGCCAGCCGCCGCCGCGAGGGAGGCGCGCCCCCGCTCGTGCTGGCCGTCGTCCAGGCCGTCGGCCTCCCCCTCGCGCGCCGCCTCCGGCCCGCCGGGGAGGCCCGGACCCACCACCCACGACTGCACGCGGCCTGGCGCGGTGACGACCTCGGGGCGTGCGGCGAGCACCGTCCGCCCGACGGACTCGGAGCCGCGGTGGCGCACCATCCCGGCCCCGGTCCGCACCGCGGCGGTCGTGGCGAGCACCGCCGCGCCGGGGTACGTCGCCGTGCCCGCGACGACGCCGACCACGCCGCGCGTGTACTTGTGGTCCGCGGGGCCCGGCACCGGCCACGACGCGGCGACGTCGGCGGGCTCCAGCCGTCGCACTGTCGGCGCGCCGGCGAGGTCCAGGCCTATGTCCACGACGCCCACCTCGCCCGCCAGCCCCGACGCCGGCGGCAGCAGCAGCCCGGGCTTGGCCGCGCCGAACGTCACCGTGCGGTCGGCTGTGAGCACCGGGCCGGACACCGCGCCGTCGTCCACCCCGATCCCCGACGGCACGTCCACCGCGACCACCCACGGTCGACCCGGCCCCGCCGCTGCGAGCGCGCGCCTGGCCCCGACACGCCGGTCGATGAGGGCCAAGAGCCCGCTCACAGCGTCCTGGGCGAGGCCGCGCAGGGGGCCGCGCGCGCCGATGCCGACCAGCCCGTCGAGGACGACGTCGGCGCGTGCGGCGTCGTCCACCACCGCGGTGAGGCCCTCGGGCGCCGCGAACAGCTCCACGACCCGGCCCCCTGCGCGCTCCAGCGCCGCGCGGCCGCCGGCGTGGAACTGCTCGGCGACCAGCACCGCCGTGACCCCCAGCCCCCGCCGCGCCAGCACCGCGCCCGCGTGCAGCGCGTCGCCGCCGTTGTTGCCCGCCCCCGCGAGCACCACGACCCGCGCGCCCCGCACCGGGCCCCGGCGGACCGCGACGTCCCGGAGCACGAGCGTCGCGAGCGCGAACGCCGCCCGCTCCATCAGCGGCACCCCCGCCGCGAGCAGCGGCTCCTCGGCGGCACGGACGTCGGCAGCGGACCAGGCGGAGATCATGGGACGCATCCTGCCGCGGGTGCGGATCCCATGCCCGTTGCCTCACAGCCTCGGGGTTGCCTCTTGACAGCGGACTTTTCGCCAGTGCCAGCATCAACATCGTGACCTGGGACGACATACCTGACGCCGAATACCGCCGTATCTCCGCCGACAAATCCGGGGAGGGGCGCGACATCACACGCCAGGGTGCGGACAACGCGGCGCTCGCTGCGGATGCCGGGCGGACCTTCGGCGACACGCCATATGTGGATCCCAGCGTGAGCGCGGCCGATGTCGACGCCGTCCGGCCGGAGTTCCTACGGCTCCTCGAAGATCTGGAGGCGGGCCGGGTCAATGGTGTGGTCGTGCACACGATCGATCGCCTCGTCCGCCGTTTCGATGATCTTCAGCGCCTGCTCGACATCTGGGACAGGGCCAGTGAATGCGGCCGAGAGATCCGACCGATCGTCACCTCGACACGGTCGTTCGACCTTCATGTCCCGTCCGACGTGATGCTCCTCGCGATGGAGGTGATCGCCGCGGACCAAGAGATCCGCAGAACGCGCCGTCGGGCCGTTCGCTCCCATCTCGACAACGCCCGGCGAGGGCGGGCCGGTGGGGGCCCACGGCCGTTCGGGTGGAACGACGACCGCCAGACCTTGCACCCGGTCGAGTCCGCCGCAGTGCGGGAGGCGGTGCTCGATGTCATGGCAGGCGCCGCAGGGTGGGGCCAGGTCGCGAACAGATGGAACGACGTCGGCCTACGCACGCCGTTCGGCAACACCTGGATCGCGGCCAACGTCCGTGCGACGTTGCGCAATCCACGACTCGCAGGGATCCGGACCTACAAGGGCGAGCCGGTCGTCCATGAGGACGGGACCTACGTAAAAGGCCCATGGCAGTCCATCCTCACGATCGAGCAGTGGGAGACGTACTGGGCCGTCGTCGGACCTGATCGCGGCGTCCCGCGCACACAGGAGCCACGTCGCTACCTCCTCTCGGGCCTGCTGCGCTGCTCGAGATGCACGAAGAAGCTGATCGGGAAGACGACGTCGACCAAGGGGCTGATCTATGCATGCCCACCCCGTGGGTCCGGCGGATGTGGGGGCACGTCGATCCGGGGGCGTGCGGCGGAAAAACTCGTCGAAGAACTTGTCCTCCGGCGTCTCGAGGCCGGTCGCGAGACCAGCAGGGCATCGACGACGTTCACCGGCGATGCCGAGCTCGACGAGATCCGGGCGACCGCCGGGCGGGTGCTCCGCGAGATTCAAGACGGTGAGCCGTCCGCTCGACGTCTGGCGACCATCGAGGTTCTCGAGGAACGCGAGGCCCTGCTGATTCGCGAGAAGGTCCGGTCGGCCGCGGTCGCTGCGCGAGAGGGAGGAAAGTCCGGCGACGTCCGTGCGGCGTGGCGCTCCTCGTCCTGGTCCACGAAGCGGTCCACGATCCTCGACGTGCTGGCCGTGGTCGTCGTGATGCCGCACTCGGGCGCCAACAACAAGGTCGACCCGGACAGACTCGTACCGACATGGCTCCACGGCGATTCGCGGACTAGAGCAGGCTATCCCCCGGGCATAGGCTCACAGCCATGGAGTTCGGACTCTTCATCCCCCAGGGATGGCGCCACGACCTGACCGATGTTCCGCCGTCGCAGCAGTGGGAGGTGATGCTCTCCCTTCTTCACTACGCCGACAACGCCGCGGCCGGTGAAGCGGTCCCGGGCGGGGAGTTCGCTTGGTCGTCCGTCTGGGTCTATGACCATTTTCATTCCGTTCCGATCCCCAGCACCGAGGCGACGCACGAGGCGTGGACGCTGATGGCGGCGTTCGCGGCGGCGTCCCAGCGCGTCAAGCTGGGCCAGATGTGCACGTGCATGTCGTACCGCAACCCCGCCTACCTGGCGAAGGTCGCCTCGACGGTGGACGCGATCTCCGGCGGCCGCGCCCAGCTCGGCATCGGCGCCGGCTGGTACGAGCACGAGTGGCGCGCCTACGGGTACGGCTTCCCCAGCGCGGGCGAGCGCCTGCGTGCCCTGGACGAGGGCCTGCAGATCATCACCCAGATGTGGCGCACCGGGTCGTCCGGCACGTTCGACGGCGAGCGCTACCAGGTGGACGGCGCGCTCTGCTACCCGCAGCCGCTGCAGCAGCTCCCGGTGGGCGACGGCGGCGCCGAGGTGCCGAGCATCCCGCTGTGGGTGGCAGGCGGCGGCGAGAAGAAGACGCTGCGGATCGCCGCGCGGTTCGCGCAGTACACGAACTTCGCGGGCGACCCCGAGACGTTCGCGCACAAGTCGTCGATCCTGGAGCAGCACTGCCGCGACCTGGGCCGCGACTTCGGGGAGATCACCCGCTCGTCCGACTACAACGTGGTCATCGGGGAGAACCAGGCCGAGGTGGACGACCGGTTCGCCTGGATCGAGTCGCACTTCCGCAAGCACGCCCCCGGCGAGCGGGGTGAGCAGGAGATCGCGAACTGGCGCAACAGCCCCGTCGTGGGCACGCCCGAGCAGGTCGTCGAGAAGCTCTCGGCCCTGCGCGACCTCGGCATGACGTACGCCATCACGTACTTCCCGAACGCCGCGGCCGACCGCGACCAGATCGAGCTCTTCCAGCGGCAGGTCATCCCCGCCCTGCAGGACTGAGCGATGGGCTCGCGACACGAGCTGGGGCTCCCGGACGGACGACGTCTCGTCGTGCACGACGACGGCCCGCCGTCCGCCGACGCCGTCGTCTGGCACCACGGCTCGCCCCAGTCCGGCGAGCTGCTGCCCCCGGTCGTCGAGGCCGCCCGGGCGCGCGGGCTGCGGGTGGTCTCCGCGGCCCGCGCCGGGTACGGCGGGTCCACCCCTCGTCCCGGCCGCACCGTGGCGGACGCCGCGTCGGACGTGGCGCACGCCCTGGGTGCCCTCGGCGTGGCCCGGTGCCTCGCCGTCGGCGCCTCGGGCGGCGGCCCGCACGCCCTGGCCCTCGCCGCGCTCCGGCCCGACCTGGTGTCGGGCGCGGTGACCCTCGCGGGCGTCGCGCCCTACCCCGGCCAGGGTCACGACGACCTCTGGTTCGCCGGGATGGCCGACGACGGCGGCCTGCGCTCGGCTCTCGACGGCCCGTCAGCCCGCCAGCGGCACGCCGAGACCGCGGAGTTCGACGGGTCGAGCTTCACGGCCGACGACTACGCGACGCTCGCGGGGTCGTGGGCGTCGCTCGGCGCCGACGCCTCGCGGTCCGGCGAGACGTGGCCCGGCGGGCAGGTCGACGACGACCTCGCCTTCGTGCGGCCGTGGGGCGTCGAGCTGGGCGACGTCGCGACCCCGACCCTGGTCGTGCAGGGCGGCGCCGACCGCGTCGTGCCGCGACACCACGCCGACCTGCTGGTGGACGCCCTGCCCGCCGCGGAGCTGTGGCTGCGCCCGCGCGACGGCCACGTCAGCGTGCTCACCGCGCTCCCGGTCGCGCTCGACTGGTGGCGGTCCGCCGCCTGACCGTCGTCAGCCCTCCGCGACCACCATGGCGGAGGCGATGCCTGCGTCGTGCGAGATGGACAGGTGCCAGGCCTTGACGCCCAGCTCGTCGGCGCGGGCCTGGACCGTGCCGCGCAGCTCGACCTCGGGCGGACCGCCGACGGTGCGGTGCACGGTCGCGTCGTGCCAGTGCATGTTCCCGGGGGCGCCCAGCGCCTTGGCGATGGCCTCCTTGGCCGCGAAGCGCGCCGCGAGGGACGACGCCGGCAGGTCCCGCTCGGCCTCGGTGAAGAGCTTCTCGCGCAGGCGCGGCACCCGCTCCACCGTCGCCATGAACCGGGCGACGTCCACCACGTCGATGCCCACGCCGATGATCATGGCCCTCAGCCTAGGTCCGTCGACCGTCAGGTCGGTGGTGTCGGTGCCGTGACCTAGCGTGCGCGCCATGCCCGACCACCTCGCAGCGCCGCTCCATCACGTCGAACGCGGCGCTCCGGCGGCACCCGGGACCCCCACGATGGTGCTGCTGCACGGGTTCCCCGTGGACCACCGCCTGATGCTGACGCCCTTCGAGGCCGCCCTCGCCGACCGCCCGGGCTGGCGGCGGGTCTACCTGGACCTCCCGGGGATGGGCGCGAGCGCGCCGTCGGGCGTGGCGAGCACGGACGACGTGCTCGCGGTCGTGCGGGAGGCGATCGACCGGCTCGTGCCCGGGCCGTACGTCCTCGTGGGCGAGTCGTTCGGGGGCTACCTCGCGCGCGGGCTGGTCGCCGCGGAACCGGGGCGCGTCCACGGGCTCGCCCTCCTGTGCCCCCTGATCGTCCCGGAGCACGACCGGCGCGACGTCCCGCCGCACCAGGTGCTGGTCCGGGACGACGCGCTGCTGCGGGAGGTCGGAGCGGCGGCCCTGGACGCCGACGACGTCGGCGTCGTGCAGACGCCCGAGACGTGGCGGCGCACCGAGGCCGAGGTGACGCCAGGGCTCGACGCCGCGGACCCGGCGACGGTGGCGCGGGTCGGCGAGCGCTACGCCGGCACCTTTGCGGTCGAGCCGCGGCCCTACGACGGCCCCACGCTGTTCCTCACCGGCCGCCAGGACTCCTCGACCGGCTACCGCGACGCCTGGCGGGTCCTCGAGCACTACCCGCGCGCGACGTTCGCCGTACTGGACCGCGCCGGCCACAACTTGCAGATCGAGCAGCCCGCGCTGTTCGACGCCCTCGTGGGCGAGTGGCTCGACCGGGTCGAGGAGGCGGCGTCGGGCGACTAGGACGGCGAGGGGCCGGCCTCAGCCCTCCGGGCGGACCCCGGCCTCGTCCGCCGGCTCCACGAGGTGTCGCCACCGGAACCACTTGCGCTCGATCTCCGCCTCGAGGTCGACGTCGAACCGTCGGGCGACGAGCAGCAGCTGCGCGAGCACGTCCGCGAGCTCGGCGCGGAACGCGGCGTCCACCTCGCCGTCGCCCTCGCCCCGGTCGCGCGACCGCCCCGACCGGGCGAGGTACGCCTGGGTGAGCTCCCCGACCTCCTCGTGCAGCTTGAGCACCAGCCAGTCTTCCGTGCGCGCGACGCCGAACCGCCGCTCGTACACCCTCGAGATGATCTCGACCTCGTCGCCCAGCTCCGTGAGTTCCACACGCCCACCCTAGGGACGACGACGGCGCGCGGTCAGGGCCCGGCGGCCCCCGGTGTGTCTGGAGACAGGGGGAAGTCCGCCCGCCGCCGCCAGCGCTCGCCGTCGAACACCAGCAGCGCGACCTCGCGCACCCTCGTCCGGACCGGCAGGCGGGGCGCCACCGCGGCCTCGGCGTCGTCGAGGGCCTCGGGCCCCTGCCCGTCCGCCACGGTGAGGTGCGGGACGACGTCGTCGAACGCCCCGCCGTACGGCGGCGCCTCGGGGAACCGCGCCGCCACCGCGGTCAGCAGGGCCCGCCACGACGCGTCCGGCGCCGGGACGAGGTACAGGACTCCGGGGAAGCGGCCGCACCCGGCGAACGTCGCGTCGAACGGGGCGTGGGCGCCGACGACGTCGCGCAGGGCGTCGAGCACGGCGGCGTCGACGGCCGCGACGGGCAGGAAGGGGAACAGGACGGTGACGTGCGCGGGCACGCCGTACGCGGCGGCCGTGTCGAGGTCGCTCCGCAGCACCCCGACGACGGGCTCGGCCTCGGGCACCACCACGACCAGCGCCGTCTGCCCCGCGGCGAACCGCTCGGACGCCTCGTTCATGGCCCGGTTCCCTCCCTGGGTACGCTGCCCGTTGGTGCCGCCCGTCGCCGTGGCGGACCCGCCGGCGAGCCTACCGACGCGCCGGTCCGCCGTCGCCCGAGTTGCGGGACGAACCGGGTGCTCGGGCAGAATCGTGCAGGTGGCACCGCAGTCCCCCGACATCGCACCGGGCACAGCCCCCGGCACGGCCCCCCAGCCCCTGGGTGAGCACCTGACCCGGCTCGCTCCGGCGTCCCCGTACGTCGACCTCGACCGCGCGGCGTGGAGCCGCCTGTCGGCGTCGACCCCGCTGCCGCTGACGGACGCCGACGTCGAGCGGCTGCGCGGCCTGGGCGACCCGATCGACCTCGCCGAGGTGGACGCCGTCTTCCGCCCGCTGTCACGACTGCTCAACCTGTACGTGGCCGCGAGCGCGGGCCTGCACCGCGCCACGTCGACGTTCCTGCACGAGGAGCCGCCGCGCACCCCGTACGTCATCGGCGTCGCGGGGTCCGTCGCGGTCGGCAAGTCGACGACGGCGCGCATCCTGCGCGAGATGATGGCGCGCTGGCCCGACACCCCGCACGTCGAGCTGATCACGACCGACGGCTTCCTGTACCCGAACGCCGAGCTGCAGCGCCGCGGGATCATGGACCGCAAGGGGTTCCCCGAGTCCTACGACCGGAGGGCCCTCATCCGCTTCCTGTCGCGCGTGAAGGCGGGGCAGGCCGAGGTGCGCGCCCCGGTGTACTCGCACGTCGTCTACGACATCGTGCCCGGCGAGGAGGTCGTGGTGCGCAAGCCGGACGTGCTCATCGTCGAGGGCCTCAACGTGCTGCAGCCCGCGCGCCCCTCCGCGATCGACGAGTCGACCGTGGCGGTGAGCGACTTCTTCGACTTCTCGATCTACGTCGACGCCCGCACGCGCAACATCCGGCAGTGGTACGTGGAGCGCTTCCTGCAGCTGCGCAGGACGGCGTTCAGCAGGCCGGAGTCGTACTTCCGGCGCTACGCGGACCTGTCCGACGCCGAGGCGACGGAGCGGGCGCTGTCCATCTGGGAGTCGATCAACGCGCCGAACCTGGAGCACAACGTGCTCCCCACCCGGGGGCGCGCCACCCTCGTGCTCACCAAGGGGTCGGACCACTCCGTGCAGCGGGTGCGGCTGCGCAAGCTCTGAGGCCCGGTCAGGCCGCCCTGCTCGTGGGCTCGGCGTCGGCCTCGTCGCCCTCGTCCTCGTCGGCCGGCACCGGCTCCGCCCTGGGCGGACCGGCGACGCGCTGCACCACCTGGTCGACCAGGACGCCGAGCAGGATGCCCGCGACCACGCCGACGGCCATGGCGAGCAGCGTGTTGTGCCCGAGCCAGGAGGCCGCGGCGAGGCCGATGAGCATCGAGTAGATGCCCCACGTCACGGCCGCGATGCCCGAGTAGAGCATGAACCGGTGGCGCGGGTACCCCACGGCGCCGGCGGTCATGTTGACCGCGACCCGCCCGATGGGCACGTACCGCGCGGCGAGGATGAACGACGCCCCGCGGTGCTCCAGGGCGTGCCGCGCCCACTCGACGGCCTTGCGGCCGCGGGCGGAGCGCAGGAACGCGAACCGCTCGGTGCCGACGGCGCGGCCGATCTGGTAGGCGATCTGGTCGCCCGTCCACGCCCCGGCGATGGCGAGGGCGAGGACGCCGGGCAGCCACGGCTCGCCCTCCGAGTGGGCCAGCACGGTGAGGGTGATGACCACGGACTCGCTGGGGATCGGGGGGAAGAACCCGTCGATCGTCGCGAAGACGTACATGGCCGGGTAGATCCACAGGGACGCGCCGAGGTCGAGGACCCAGCCCTCCAGCTGTGCCAGCATCGTCGACAGGTTCACCAGGTCGGTCCCTCGGTTCGTCGGCCGGGAGGTGGGCCTCCGGCGGTCGCACGACGCCGTGCGGCGTCACGGCACCAGCCTAGGCAGAACCAGGGCACCGGCTGCATGGGGAATTCCCCCGGTTCCACCCTGAGTGCCGAATGTTCACCCGAGGTCCACGAACCCCTGGTCCACGGGCCCCGGATCCACGACCTGGCCGTAGCGCAGGAGGTTCTCGTTCGAGGTGAGCGTCCGCAGCAGCGCGTGGTCGAGGTACAGCTCGCCCGCGAGGTGGTCCGTCTCGTGCTGGACGATCCGGGCGGGCCAGCCGGTGAGGACCTCGTCGATCGGCGCCCCGGTCTCGTCGCGGCCGGTGAGCCGGACGCGCCGGTGCCGCGCGACGACGGCCTGCCACCCGTGCATCGACAGGCAGCCCTCGTGGAACGCCGCCCGCTCCGGCTCTCCGTCCGGGCCGGGCAGCGGCTCGTACGCGGGGTCGAGCAGCACCCGGTACGGCAGCGGGGCCCGCTCCCGGGGGTCGTCGGCGCCGGCGCCGCCGTCCTCGACGACGGCGATCGCCAGCCCGATCCCGACCTGGGGCGCCGCGAGCCCTACGCCGGGCGCGGCGTGCATGGTGCGGCGCATCGCCTCGAGCAGCCGCGGCAGCGCGTCGCCGAGCTGTCCGGTGTAGGTCGCCGCGGGGGCGCGCAGCACCGGAGCCCCGGCCTGCACGATCGGCAGGATCCCGGTGCCCGGCCCGTCCGCCGCCGCGTCCGCCCGGTCCAGCAGGTCGACGGCGGCGGCCCGCAGGGCCTCGTCCACGCCGGCCGCCGGGCGCTCGGCCGGCGCGCCCTCGGTCACAGCGCCAGCCGGTCGCGCACGACGGCGGCGAGCGTGTCCGCCACGCCGTCGGCCTGCGTCTGGGTCGCCGCCTCGACCATGACCCGCACGAGGGGCTCGGTGCCCGACGGTCGGAGCAGGACGCGGCCCGTCTCCCCCAGGAGCGTCTCCGCGCTCTCGATCGCGGCGCGCACGCCCTCGTCGTCGGCCGCGCGGGCCTTGTCCACGCCCTTGACGTTGACGAGCGTCTGCGGCAGGCGCGGGACGTCGGCGGCGAGGTCGGCCAGGCGCCGCCCGCTCGCCTTCACGCGCGCGGCGAGGTGCAGCGCGGTGAGGACGCCGTCGCCGGTCGTGGCGTGGTCGGCCAGGATGATGTGGCCGGACTGCTCGCCCCCGAGCCCGTAGCCGTGCGCCCGCATCTCCTCGAGCACGTACCGGTCGCCCACGCCCGTCTGGATCGTGGTGATGCCCGCCTCGCGCATCGCGAGCAGGAGGCCGAGGTTGCTCATCACGGTGACGACCAGGGTGTCCGACGGCAGCCGGCCCTCGTCCTTGAGCCCGCGGGCGAGGATCCCGAGGATCTGGTCGCCGTCCACCAGCACTCCCCCGTGGTCGACGGCGAGGCAGCGGTCCGCGTCGCCGTCGAACGCGACGCCGAAGTCGGCCTCCGCGGCCACGACGACGGCCTGCAGCTGCTCCGGGTGGGTGGAGCCGGCCTTCTCGTTGATGTTGCGACCGTCGGGGCTCGCGTTGATGACGACGACGTCGGCCCCCGCCTCGCGCAGCGCCTCTGGGCCGACCTGGCTCGCGGCGCCGTTGGCGGCGTCGACGGCGATGCGCAGGCCCTCCAGCGGGCGGACGTCCGCCGTCGTGCCGATGCTCGCCACGAGGTGCTCCACGTACTGCTGGGCGGCGATGCCGTTGTCGGAGCGCATGCGCCCGACGTCGGCGCCGATCGGCCGCTCCCAGTCCTGGCCGAGGCGCGCCTCGATCTGGTCCTCGACGTGGTCCGCCAGCTTGAAGCCGCCGCGCGCGAAGAACTTGATGCCGTTGTCCGGCATCGCGTTGTGGGACGCGGAGATCATCACGCCGAGGTCCATGTCCATCGCCCCCACGAGGTGGGCGAGCGCCGGGGTGGGCAGCACGCCCAGGTTGACGACGTCCACGCCGGAGCTGGCGAGGCCGGCGCCGACCGCGGCGGACAGGAACTCCCCGGACGCGCGCGGGTCGCGCCCGACGACGGCGCGCGGGCGGTGCCCGGCGAAGTCGCCCGACGTGCCGAGCACGTGGGCCGCCGCGCTGCCGAGCCCGAGGGCCAGGTCCGCGGTGACGTCCCGGTTGGCCAGCCCACGGACCCCGTCGGTGCCGAACAGTCGCACGATGTCTCCTCCTCCGGGCGCGGCGGTGGATCCGCACGCACACCCCGCGACGCCCCAGCGGACGCCGCACCGATCGTAGCCGGACGTGCGGACGGCCCCGCCGGAAGAGTTCCGACGGGGCCGTCCGTAGCGCTGACGCTCCTGTCGACGCCCGAGGGCAGTGCCCGCGGGAAGGAGCGCTCGATCAGCGCTTCGAGTACTGCGGCGCCTTGCGCGCCTTCTTGAGACCGGCCTTCTTGGACTCGACCGCACGCGGGTCACGCGTGAGGTAGCCGGCCTTCTTCAGCGCGGGGCGGTTCGCCTCGGCGTCGATCACGTTGAGCGCGCGGGCGATGCCCAGGCGCACCGCGCCGGCCTGGCCCGAGGGGCCGCCGCCGGTGATGCGGACGATGACGTCGAAGCGGCCCTCGACCTCGACCAGCTTCAGCGGCGAGTTCACGAGCTGCTGGTGCACCTTGTTCGGGAAGTAGTCCTCGAGGATGCGACCGTTGATCTTCCACGTCCCGGTGCCGGGGACGAGGCGCACGCGCGCCACGGCCTCCTTGCGGCGGCCGACGGCCGCGCCGGGAGCGGTGATGGACTGGCCGCCGTCCGCGACGGGCGCGGCGGACTCAGAGGTGTAGGTGCTGGGCGTGTTCTCGTCCAGCTCGGTGTCGACGGTGGTCTCGGCCACTGTGAATCCTTCGCTTTGCATCCGGCAGCGGCTCAGGCCTGCTGCGAAACCTGGGTGATCTCGAACTGCTTGGGCTGCTGCGCCGCGTGCGGGTGCTCCGCGCCGCGGTAGACCTTCAGCTTGCCCAGCTGGTCGCGACCGAGGGACGTCTTGGGGAGCATGCCGCGCACGGCCTTCTCCACGGCCCGCTCGGGGTTCTTCTCGAGAAGCTCGCCGTAGTTGACCGAGCGGAGACCGCCCGGGTAGCCGGAGTGGCGGTAGGCCAGCTTGGTCTCCCGCTTGTTGCCGCTCAGGGCGACCTTGTCCGCGTTGATGACGATGACGAAGTCACCGCCGTCGACGTGCGGGGCGAAGGTCGGCTTGTGCTTCCCGCGCAGGAGGGTGGCGACCTGGCTCGCCAGGCGGCCGAGGACGACGTCGGTCGCGTCGACGACGTACCAGTCGCGCTGGACGTCGCCGGGCTTGGGGGTGTAAGTACGCACGGTTGCGTCACCTTTTCATGTTCGGTGTCGTCGGGCGAGAAGCGGCGCCCGATGAGTCAGGTGTTGTGCGCGGGTGCTCCGGTGGCGTCCTGGCCGGGGCATCGTCGGTGCGAGTGGGCGCGCTGACGACGCGGGACGCCGGAGGCATAGCACAACGACGAGCCAGTTTAGCCGTCGCCGGGTGCGGGGGTCAAAGCGACACCCGTCACGCCCGCGCCGGGGACGGGCACCGGGTCGCGCCGGCCGCCCCTCGTTGCAGCGCCACCGCCGCGGGTGCACCGTGGTGACATGACCCAGGAGACACCCGGCACCACCCCGGACCCCGAGACCGGAGCCGAGGGCGACGAGGACCAGCTCCCCCAGGAGGACACGCTCCTCGACCCCGAGCTCGACGACGTCCTCGACGAGGGCTACTCCCCCCTGGAACGGTCGCGCTCGAACCACTGGGGCGAGACGGCGTGGGAGGAGTCCGCCGGCGAGCCCCTGGACCGGCGCCTCGCCGAGGAGCAGCCGGACGTGTGGGAGCGCGACCCGCTGGACCGCCCGGACACCACCCGCGCAGGCCGGCTCGCGGAGGATCCCTTCGCCGACCCCGGGGAGGACGGCGACCGCGAGAACGACGTCTACGGCGAGGACGCGGGGATCGACGGCGCGGGCGCCAGCGCCGAGGAGGCCGCCGTGCACTGGGTCGAGGAGCCGTAGCGCCGAAGGGCCGTGGCCGGACCCCGCGGGCTCAGCCGGCGTCGACCTCGCCCGGGTCCCGCCGCGCGCGGACGCGCTCGGCGCGCGCGGCGAGCGCGTCGTCGTCCGGGTAGGCGACGGCCTCGAGGGTCAGCCCTCGTGCGGCGACGACGCCGGCCGCCGCCGAGCGGGACCGGCCCGCCAGCACCGCGGCGGGCTCGTCCGGGCCCCGGCGCCCCTCCCCCACGGCCAGCGACATGCCGACCAGCGCGCGCACCATCGAGTGGCAGAACGCGTCGGCCTGCACGGTCGCGACGACGAGCCCGGCGTCGGGCCCGTCCGCGGGGCGGTCCCACGACAGGTGGGTGAGCTCGCGGATGGTCGTGGCGCCCTCGCGGGGCTTGCAGAAGGCGGCGAAGTCGTGCAGCCCGACGAGCGGCTGCATCGCCCGGTGCATCGCCTCGACGTCGAGCCGGCGGCGGTGCCAGAGCACCCAGTCCCGGCGCAGGGGGTCGCGCAGGTCCGGACGGTCGGCCACCCGGTAGGCGTAGCGCCGGTGCAGCGCGGAGAACCGCGCGTCGAACCCTTCGGGAGCCTCGGCAGCCCGGTGCACGACGACGTCGGGCGGCAGCACGCCGGCCAACCGGTCGGCGAGCGCGACGCCGGGCTCCCGGTCGGAACGGCCGGGCATCTCCTCCCAGCGCTCGCGCGCCATGTCGACGTGCGCGACCTGGCCGCGCGCGTGCACCCCCGCGTCGGTGCGACCGGCCACCGTCAGCCGCGGCCGGGGCAGGCCGCGCGGCTCCGTGCGGAGGATGGTCGCGAGGGCGTCCTCCAGCACCCCCTGCACGGTGCGCAGCCGCGGCTGGGTGGCCCAGCCCGCGAAGTGGGTGCCGTCGTAGGCGAGGTCGAGCCGGACCCGGAGGGTGTCGGCGGGAGGTGTCGGCGTGCTCACCGACCCATTGTGGCCGGATGATGTCCCGTGATGGTCGACCCAGGCGCCTCGGCGCGCACCCCCGCTCCCCGCCCCGACGACGGCACCTCCCGGGCGCCGGCGCCCTCCGACGTGCTCACCCTCGCCGTCGACTGCGGCGGCGGAGGCATCAAGGCGGCGGTCCTCGACTCCGCGGGCACCGCGCACGCGTCGCCGGTGCGGGTCCCCACCCCCTACCCGCTGCCCCCGCAGATGCTGCTGGACACCGTGGCCGGCATCGCGGACCGCCTCCCCGCCGCGCACCGCGTGACGCTCGGGATGCCCGGCATGATCCGCCACGGCGTGGTCGTCCACACCCCGCACTACGTCACACGCTCGGGTCCCCGCTCGCGGGTGCTGCCGGAGCTCGTGGAGGCGTGGGCCAGCTTCGACGTCCGCGGCGCGCTCGCCCGCCGGCTCGGCGTCCCCGCCCTCGTGCTGAACGACGCCGAGGTGCACGGCGCGGGCGTCGTGGCGGGCTCCGGCGTCGAGCTGGTGCTCACCCTCGGCACCGGGCTGGGGTCCGCGCTGTTCGACGGCGGCCTGCTCGCGCCGCACCTGGAGTGGTCGCACGCCCCCGTGCGGCGCGGCGCGACGTACGACCAGTACGTCGGAGAGCCGGAACGCCGCCGCCTGGGCGACGGGCTGTGGTCGCGGCGGGTCGTCGCGACCGTCGACGGGCTGCGTCCGGTGTTCCGCTGGGACCGCCTGTACCTGGGCGGCGGCAACTCCCGCCGCATCACGCCCGCCGCCCTCGACCGGCTGGGCGACGACGTCGTCGTCGTGCCCAACTCCGCCGCGCTGGTCGGCGGCGCGCGGGCGTGGGACCTGACGCTGCCCTGACCGTCACCGGTGGGCGGGTGACGCCCCGACGGCTGCCTCCTCGGACGTGACGACGGTCTCGGCCTCGAGGAGCGCACGCGTGAAGGCGACCGGGGCGTCGAGGCTGACGAGGTGCCGGGCGTGCGGCACGACGACGAGCCGGGCGGTCGCCCCGCCGGCCCGGGCCGCGGCGACGAACGCGCGCTCCTGGGCCCGGAAGTGGTCGTAGCGCCCGTTGACGAACCACACGGGGCTGCGCGCGGCCGCGAGGGCGCCGAGGGTGTCGGTCGGTCCGAGCTCCCGCAGCACCTCGGCCATGGCGGTGAGCGCGTAGCCGCCGGCCCCCAGGTCCCCCGCGCCTTCTGCGTCGAGGGCGAGACGGACGACCGCGTCGTTCAGGCGGGCGCCGTGGTCGGGCCAGCCCTCGATCCACCGGGCGAGCGACAGCCACGCCGGCCGCAGCGACGACGAGGACTCCGTGCAGCAGGACGCCGCGACGAGCCCCGCGCTCTGCTCGGGGTGGCGCGCGCGGTGCTCGATGGCGACGTAGCCCCCGAGCGACAGGCCCGCGACGAGGGCCCGCCCCCCGAGCCCCTCCACGGCGTCGTGCACGGCGTCCACCGCGCCGTCGAGCGTGAACGGCTCGCCCCGTCGCGCACCGTGGCCCGGCAGGTCGGTCGCGACGGCGGGGACCCCGGCGCGCCCCAGCGCCTCGAGCTGGCGCCGCCACATGGTCGCCGACGTGCGGGAGCCGTGCACGAGCACGACCGGCACGGGGGCCCGGGGTCGGGGCGGCGCGTCGGAGCGGGCGGCCATGCTCCCCAGCCTAGGAACGACGAGGCCCCGCGCCACCTCGGGAGGTGGCACGGGGCCTCGTCGTGGTCGCGGGGGACGCGGGAGGTCAGGCCTCCTTCGTCTCCTCGGCCTTCTCGTCAGCCTTGTCCTCGGCGGGCGCCTCGGCCGGAGCCTCGGTGGCCTCCTCGACGGCGGCCTCGTCCTTGGCGGGCTTCTCGTCCTCGACCTTGGCAGCCTTCTCGGCGGCCTTCGTGGCCTCCTTGACGACGGCCTGCTTCGGGCTCACCGGCTCGGTGACGAGCTCGATGACCGCCATGGGGGCGTTGTCGCCCTTGCGGTTGCCGATCTTGGTGATGCGCGTGTAGCCACCGTTGCGCTCGGCCATGGCCGGGGCGATCTCGGTGAACAGCGTGTGCACCACGGACTTGTCGCGGACGACGGTCAGCACCCGGCGACGGGCGTGCAGGTCGCCGCGCTTCGCGAAGGTGATGAGGCGCTCGGCCAGGGGGCGCAGGCGCTTCGCCTTCGTCTCCGTGGTCGTGATGCGGCCGTGCTCGAAGAGCGACGTCGACAGGTTCGCGAGGATCAGTCGCTCGTGAGCCGGGCTGCCACCGAGCCGCGGACCCTTGGTGGGGGTAGGCATTTCTGGTTCTCCTTGAGGGTGGTTCCGCACCGCGCGGCCCGGTCAGGTCGAGCGGGCTGCTGCGGGCGCGGAGACGTCAGTACGACTGCTCGTCCGAATACGTGGCCTCGTCGTCCCCGCCGCTGAAGTACGCGGAGCTGGACGGGTCGAAGTCGAGGGGCGAGTCCTTCAGCGAGAGGCCCAGCTCGGCGAGCTTCTCCTTGACCTCGTTGATGGACTTCGCGCCGAAGTTCCGGATGTCGAGCAGGTCGGCCTCGCTGCGAGCCACGAGCTCACCCACCTGGTGGATGCCCTCGCGCTTGAGGCAGTTGTACGAGCGGATCGTGAGGTTGAGCTCCTCGATCGGCAGCGCCAGGTCCGCGGCCAGCGCGGAGTCCGTCGGCGACGGGCCGATCTCGATGCCCTCGGCCTCGACGTTCAGCTCACGGGCGAGACCGAACAGCTCGACGAGCGTCTTGCCGGCCGAGGCGAGCGCGTCGCGGGGGGCGATCGCGGCCTTCGTCTCGACGTCGACGATCAGCTTGTCGAAGTCCGTGCGCTGCTCGACACGCGTGGCCTCGACCTTGTAGGTGACCTTGAGGACCGGCGAGTAGATCGAGTCGACGGGGATCCGACCGATCTCGGCCTCGTCGTTCTTGTTCTGCGCCGCGGACACGTAGCCACGACCGCGCTCGACGGTGAGCTCGATCTCGAGCTTGCCCTTGTCGTTGAGCGTGGCGACGTGCAGGTCCGGGTTGTGCACCTCGACGCCCGCCGGCGGCACGATGTCCGCGGCGGTGACCACGCCCGCACCCGTCTTGCGCAGGTACATCACGACGGGCTCGTCGTTCTCCGAGGAGACGACGAGGTTCTTGATGTTGAGGATGATCTCGGTGACGTCCTCCTTCACACCCGGCACGGTGGAGAACTCGTGGAGCACTCCGTCGATGCGGATGGAGGTGACGGCCGCGCCCGGGATGGACGACAGGAGGGTCCGGCGCAGGGAGTTGCCGAGCGTGTAGCCGAAGCCAGGCTCGAGCGGCTCGATGGAGAAGCGCGAACGGTACTCCGAGATGACCTCTTCGGTCAGGGAGGGGCGCTGTGCGATCAGCACGGTCAGGTCCTTTCAGTGTGCGTCCGCCATATGACGCATCACGGATCCGCGAGTACTCGCGGCCCCGGGTGGGACTCGGTCCACCCGCCCGGGCAGGCTGCGGCGTCGTACGAGCCCGGGGCCGATCCCTCGGCCCCGGGGCCCGACGACGTCGGGAGGGTCAGACGCGGCGGCGCTTCGGGGGACGGCAGCCGTTGTGCGCCTGGGGCGTCACGTCCTGGATCGAGCCGACCTCGAGGCCGGTCGCCTGCAGGGAGCGGATCGCGGTCTCACGACCGGAACCCGGGCCCTTGACGAAGACGTCGACCTTCTTGACACCGTGCTCCTGGGCGCGGCGGGCGGCCGACTCGGCGGCGAGCTGCGCGGCGTACGGCGTGGACTTGCGGGAGCCCTTGAAGCCGACGTGGCCGGCGGACGCCCACGAGATCACGGCGCCCGACGGGTCGGTGATCGAGACGATCGTGTTGTTGAAGGTGCTCTTGATGTGCGCCTGGCCGAGCGGGACGTTCTTCTTGTCCTTGCGGCGCGGCTTGCGCGCGGCCGTGGCACGAGTCTTGGGAGGCATGTGTTCTCTGATCTCCTGGTCTGATCGGACCGGGGCGGTTCAGCTCGGGGAGCCGACCGCACCACGGACTGCTATCAGCGGGCCTTCTTCTTGCCCGCCACGGTGCGCTTCGGACCCTTGCGGGTACGCGCGTTGGTCTTGGTGCGCTGACCGCGCACCGGGAGGCCGCGGCGGTGACGCAGGCCCTGGTAGGTGCCGATCTCGACCTTGCGGCGGATGTCGGCGGCGACCTCGCGGCGCAGGTCGCCCTCGAGCTGGAAGTTGCCCTCCAGGTAGTCGCGGAGCGCGACGAGCTGGTCGTCGCCGAGGTCCTTGACCCGCAGGTCCGGGTTGATCCCGGTAGCGGCCAGCGTCTGCTGGGCGCGGGTACGGCCGACGCCGTAGATGTAGGTGAGCGCAACCTCGAGCCGCTTCTCGCGGGGGAGGTCGACGCCGATCAGACGTGCCATGTGCCTTCCGGCTCCTGTACTTCTTCCAGAGGTCTGCCGCACCGCCCTCCCGCGAAGACCGCGGGCCCCGGCCCCTGGACCGGAGGTTCCCCTCGACCGCCCCGTGAGGAGCCCCGCTCCCGAGAGAGCGGCGTCGAGGTTCGTGGTGGTGCGCTGTGTCCGACGGCGAGCGCGTGCCGTCAGCAGGTGGCTGCGATCAGCCCTGGCGCTGCTTGTGGCGCAGGTTCTCGCAGATCACCATGACGCGACCGTGCCGGCGGATCACCTTGCACTTGTCGCAGATCTTCTTGACGCTCGGCTTGACCTTCATCAGTGGTTCCTCCGCCGCCGTACGCACGCCGGCGGGTGCCGGCGCCACGACGGCGCTCGATGGGGTGGTGGTTACTTGTAGCGGTAGACGATCCGACCGCGGGACAGGTCGTACGGGCTGAGCTCGACCACGACGCGGTCCTCCGGGAGGATCCGGATGTAGTGCTGACGCATCTTGCCCGAGATGTGCGCGAGGACCTTGTGGCCGTTCGCCAGCTCCACACGGAACATCGCGTTCGGCAGGGCCTCGACCACGCTGCCCTCGATCTCGATGACGCCGTCCTTCTTTGCCATGTCCTCCGCTAACTCTCGTCTGTCCCCGGGCGCCCGTCAGCAACGTGACGGAGGTCCGGATGTCGTGCGTGCCGCCTGCTCACCCTCGTCCCGACCGGTCGACGTGACGTCGAGCCGGTGCTGGTCTGCAGCGCCACCAACTCGCGCCTGCATCTCGAGGAACTGCCGAACGGACTACACCCGACAGACCATCGTACTCCATGGTTCCAGCAGCTGCGAACGTGGGTGGACGGTCGTCGGTCACACGCCTTCGTCGGTCACGCGTCGAGGGGCACGGGCACGACCTCGAACGGGGCGAGCCCCGCACGCCCGCCGTCGGCGGCCGTCAGCACGCTGATGCCGTCGTCGAGGAGGGCGACGCTGTGCTCCCAGTGCGCGGCGCGGGAGCCGTCCTGCGTCACGACCGTCCAGTCGTCCGCGAGGACCCGGGTCGCCCCGCTCCCCCGCGTGACCATCGGCTCGATGGCGAGGCACATGCCGGGGCGGAGCCGAGGACCACGGTCCGAGGTGCGGAAGTTCACGACGTCGGGCGGCTGGTGCATCGCCGTGCCGATGCCGTGACCGACGTAGTCCTCGACGATCCCGTAATCGACGCCGGAGACGCCCCCGGCGAGCTCGACGGCCGCCTCGACGGCCGTCCCGACGTCGCCGAGCCGCCTGCCACCCGCCAGCGCCGCGATCCCCGCCCACATGGCCGTCCGCGTGGCGCGGACGAGGTCGAGGTCCGCCGCGTCGACGCCGTCGACCGCCGTCGCGCCCTCGACGTCCAGCGCGCCGTCCGGGCCCAGCACGAAGCTGATCGCGGAGTCGCCGTGCCAGCCGTCCACGATCGCGCCGCAGTCGATCGACACGACGTCACCGACCTCGAGCACGCGGGTGCCGGGGATGCCGTGGATGACCTCCTCGGAGACGGAGACGCAGATCGTCGCGGGGTAGCCCTCGTAGCCGAGGAACGACGGCGTCGCTCCCGCGTCCGCGATGACCCGCGCCGCGACCGCGTCGAGGTCCGCCGTCGTGAGGCCCGGGCGGGCCGCCGCGCGCACCGCGTCGAGCGTCGACGCGACGACCAGGCCGGCGCGCCGCATGACGCGCACCTGGTCCGGCGTCTTGAGCTCGATGCGCTCGCGCGAACCGAAGATCATGGCGTGGCGAGCCTCAGCCGAGCTCGGCGGCCAGCGCCTGGACGATGCGCTCGGTGACCTCGGAGACGTCGCCGATGCCGTCCACCTTCGCGAGGATGCCCCGCTCGGAGTACGCGGCGGTCAGCGGCGCGGTCTGCTCGTCGTAGATGTCGAGCCGGCGCGCGATCGCCTCCGGGGTGTCGTCCTCGCGGCCCTCGATCTCGGCGCGCTTGGCGATCCGCGACAGGAGCTCGTCCCGCGCGGCCGTGAGCTCGATGACGCCGTCCAGCTCCCAGCCGAGGTCGGCCAGGATGCCGTCGAGCGCCTCGACCTGGTGCGCGTTGCGCGGGTAGCCGTCGAGCAGGAACCCGGCCTTCACGTCGTCCTCGCCGAGGCGCGAGCGCACCATCTGGTCGGTGACCTCGTCCGGGACGAGCTCGCCCTTGGCGCTGTACTCCTGCGCGAGCTTGCCGAGCTCCGTGCCGCCCTTGATGTTGGCGCGGAAGATGTCGCCCGTCGAGATGGCGGGGATGCTGAACAGCTCGGCGAGGCGCGCGGCCTGCGTGCCCTTGCCCGCCCCCTGCGGCCCCATGATCACCAGGCGCGTCACCCGCGCCTCGGCGCTGGGGGCACCGTGGAGCTCGCGGCGGGTGGTCGGCGTGGCAGCGGCGGGGCCGCCTTCGTTCGTCTCGGTCAACGGAGGAACCCTTCGTAATGACGCTGCTGGAGCTGGGAGTCGATCTGCTTCACGGTCTCGAGCCCGACGCCCACGATGATGAGGATCGACGTGCCGCCGAACGGGATGTTCGTGGTGACTCCCAGCACCACGAGCACGATCGTGGGGATGAGCGCCACGATCGCCAGGTAGATCGAGCCCGCGGAGGTGATGCGGGTGATCACGTAGTCGAGGTACTCGGCCGTGGGCCGGCCGGCGCGGATGCCCGGGATGAAGCCGCCGTACTTCTTCATGTTGTCCGCGACCTCGTCCGGGTTGAACGTGATCGACGTGTAGAAGAACGCGAAGAAGATGACCATCAGCACGTACAGCACGATGTACAGCGGGTCGGACTGCTGGACCAGGTTCTCCGAGATCCAGAGCACCCAGCCCGCGGTCGGCTCGCCGAACTGGGCGATCAGCCCGGGGATGGCGAGGATCGACGCCGCGAAGATGACCGGGATGACGCCGGCCATGTTGATCTTGATCGGGATGTAGGTGCTGGTGCCGCCGTACATGCGGCGTCCCACCATGCGCTTCGCGTACTGCACCGGGATGCGGCGCTGCGACTGCTCGACGAAGACGACCAGCCCGACGACGAGCACGATGACGAGGATCATCACGATGAAGTTCAGGGGGCCGTTCGAGCCGCCGGCGATCGACCAGAGCGCCGACGGGAAGCTCGCGGCGATCGACGTGAAGATCAGCAGGGACATGCCGTTGCCGACGCCGCGCTCGGTGATCATCTCGCCGAGCCACATGACCAGGCCGGTACCGGCCGTCATGGTGATGACCATCAGCGTGGCCGTCACGAAGCTGTCGTCCGTGATCACGTCGACGGGGCAGCCCTGGAAGAGCATCCCGGTGCGGGCGGTCGTGATGATCGTCGTCGACTGCAGGATCGCGAGGGCGATCGTCAGGTAGCGCGTGTACTGCGTCAGCTTCGCCTGGCCCGACTGGCCCTCCTTGTGCAGGGCCTCGAACCGAGGGATGACCACGCGCAGCAGCTGCACGATGATGCTCGCGGTGATGTACGGCATGATGCCGAGCGCGAAGATCGACAGCTGGAGCAGGGCACCGCCGCTGAAGACGTTGACGAGACCGAGCAGCGAGGTGCTGCCCTCGAGGGCCGCGACGCACTGTTGCACGTTGCCGTAGTCGACGCCGGGTGTGGGCACGAGCGACCCCACCCGGAAGAGCGCCATGATCGCGATCGTGAACAGCAGCTTGCGCCGCAGGTCCGGTGTCCGGAAAGCCCGGCCGAATGCGCTGAGCACCTATCCTCCTGGCCCGCCGCGGCGGGTTGTCGTGTCGCCGGGGACCGGCGAGGTGTGGCGCGAGCTCCCGACACCGCGGCCGTTGGGCCACGCCGCCGTCACGCCGACTCGGTCAAGGTCCGACCGGGGAGACCCCGGCCTCGCCGTCACCCGGATCAGGTGCGTGGCGCGGACCGTGACGGATTCTACGTGCCCCGGACCAGTGAGCCAGACCACACGCCGTCGCGGAGGGCTGGCCTGCCGGAGCACGCCGGGAGCACACAGGGCCGGCAGCGCGTGTGCGCCGCCGGCCCTGTTGCGGATGTCAGTCCTCGGAGACCGTGCCGCCGGCCGCCAGGATCTTGTCCTTGGCGGAGCCGGAGACGCGGTCGACCGTGACGTCCAGCTTGACGGTGATCTCGCCGTTGCCGAGCACCTTCACCGGCTGACCCTTGCGGACCGCGCCCTTGGCGACGAGGCCCTCGACGGTGACGGAGCCACCCTCGGGGTACAGCGCGGCGAGCTTGTCCAGGTTGACGACCTGGTACTCGACGCGGAACGGGTTCTTGAACCCGCGCAGCTTCGGGAGGCGCATGTGCAGAGGCATCTGCCCACCCTCGAAGCCGGCGGGAACCTGGTAGCGAGCCTTCGTACCCTTGGTACCGCGACCCGCCGTCTTGCCCTTCGACGCCTCACCACGACCCACGCGGGTCTTGGCGGTCTTGGCGCCGGGGGCCGGACGCAGGTGGTGGACCTTGAGCGGCTGACCCGCCTTCTCGGTGTTGTCCGCCATGATCACTCGACCTCCTCGACGGTGACGAGGTGCGCCACCGTGGTGACCATGCCACGGATCTCCGGACGGTCCTCCTTCACGGCGGTGTCGCCGATCCGCTTGAGGCCGAGGGTCCGCAGCGTGTCACGCTGGTTCTGCTTGCCGCCGATGGCGGACTTGACCTGGGTGACCTTCAGTCGAGGCATCACGCACCCACCTTCTCGTCAGCCTTGGCCGCCTTCTCGGCGAGCCCGGCGGCCTGCGCACGCAGGAGCGCGGCCGGGGCCACGTCCTCGAGCGGCAGACCACGGCGGGCGGCCACGGCAGCCGGCTCCTCGAGGCCCTTGAGGGCCGCGACGGTGGCGTGCACGATGTTGATCGAGTTGGACGAGCCGAGCGACTTGCTCAGCACGTCGTGGATGCCGGCGCACTCCAGCACGGCGCGCACCGGACCACCGGCGATCACACCGGTACCCGGCGAGGCCGGACGCAGGAACACGACGCCGGCGGCCTCCTCACCCTGGACGGGGTGCGGGATGGTGCCCTGGATGCGCGGGACGCGGAAGAAGTTCTTCTTCGCCTCCTCGACACCCTTGGCGATCGCCGCGGGCACCTCCTTGGCCTTGCCGTAGCCGACACCGACGGTGCCGTCGCCGTCGCCCACCACGACCAGCGCGGTGAAGCTGAAGCGGCGACCACCCTTGACGACCTTCGAGACGCGGTTGATCGTCACCACGCGCTCGACGAAGGCGTTCTTGTCGGCGGCGTCGCGGCCACCGCCACGGCGGTCGTCGCGGCGACCGCCGCCGCGGCGGCCGTCGTTCTTGTTGGACTCGTTGGCGCCCTGGGGGGCGCCGGTGCGCTGCCCTGCAGCCATCAGAGGATCCTCATCTTCCGTGCGAAATCGCGGACGTCGGCCATCACAGCTCCAGCCCCGCTTCCCGGGCGCCGTCGGCGACCGCAGCCACCCGACCGTGGTACTTGTTGCCACCGCGGTCGAAGACCACGGTCTCGACGCCGGCGGCCTTGGCACGCGCGGCGACGAGCTCGCCGACCTTGCGGGCCTTCGCCGTCTTGTCGCCGTCGAGGGCGCGCAGGTCGGCCTCGAGGGTCGAGGCCGAGGCGACGGTCTTGCCGACCGTGTCGTCGACGATCTGCGCCACCATGTGGCGCGAGGAGCGGGTCACGACGAGGCGCGGACGCGCCGCGGTGCCCTTGATCTTCTTGCGCAGGCGCAGGTGACGGCGCTGACGAGCGACGGCCTTGCCCTTGCCCAGAACCTTGAGAGCCATCACTTACCAGCCTTTCCGACCTTGCGGCGGACGACCTCGCCGGCGTAGCGCACGCCCTTGCCCTTGTAAGGCTCGGGCTTGCGGATCTTGCGGATGTTCGCTGCGACCTCGCCGACCTGCTGCTTGTCGATGCCCGCGACCGAGAACTTGGTCGGGCTCTCCACCGCGAAGGTGATGCCCTCGGGCGCGGTCACGGTGACCGGGTGCGAGAAGCCGAGAGCGAACTCCAGGCTCTGCCCCTTGGCCGCGACGCGGTACCCGGTACCGACGATCTCGAGCTTCTTCTCGTAGCCCTGGGTCACACCGGTGACGATGTTGGCCAGGAGGGTGCGGGTGAGGCCGTGCAGCGCACGGGACTCACGCTCGTCGTCCGGGCGCGACACCACGAGGGAGCCGTCGTCCTGGGCGACCGTGATGGGGGCGGGCACCGCGTGCTCCAGGGTCCCCTTGGGGCCCTTGATGGTCACGAGCGCACCGCTGATGGTGACGTCCACGCCGGCCGGGACCGGAACGGGGAGCTTGCCGATTCGAGACATGGCGATATCTCCTTTCCGGATTACCAGACGTAGGCGAGGACTTCGCCGCCGACGCCCTTGGCCTGGGCCTGGCGGTCGGTCAGCAGGCCGGAGGACGTGGACAGGATCGCCACGCCGAGGCCGCCGAGGACCTGGGGCAGGTTGGTGGACTTCGCGTAGACGCGGAGGCCGGGCTTCGACACGCGGCGGACGCCGGTGAGGGCGCGCTCGCGGCTCGGGCCGTACTTGAGGGTCAGGGTGAGGGACTTGCCGACCTTCGCGTCCTCGACGCTCCAGCCGGTGATGTACCCCTGCGCCTGCAGGATCTCCGCGATGTTCGACTTCAGCTTCGAGTGCGGCATGGTGACCGTCTCGTGGTGCGCCGAGTTCGCGTTACGCAGACGCGTGAGCATGTCTGCGATGGGGTCTGTCATGGTCATTGGGCTCCAGCCCTTCCTCGCCGGGGTATCCAGTCAGTGCGTGCGCACCGCCCGGACCTGCGGCGTAGTGGTTTTACCAGCTGCTCTTGGTGACGCCGGGGAGCTCGCCACGGTGGGCCATCTCCCGCAGGCAGATCCGGCACAGGCCGAACTTGCGGTAGACCGAGTGCGGACGGCCGCAGCGCTGGCACCGGGTGTAGGCGCGGACGGCGAACTTCGGCTTGGCGTTCGCCTTGTTGATCAGGGCCTTCTTCGCCATGTCAGTTCTCCTTGAAGGGGAAGCCGAGACGGCGCAGCAGGGAGCGGCCCTCGTCATCGGTCGTCGCCGTGGTCACGACCGTGATGTCCATGCCGCGGACGCGGTCGATCTTGTCCTGGTCGATCTCGTGGAACATCGACTGCTCCGTGAGACCGAAGGTGTAGTTGCCGTGCCCGTCGAACTGCTTCGGGCTCAGCCCGCGGAAGTCGCGGATACGGGGCAGCGCGATCGACAGCAGCCGGTCGAGGAACTCCCACATCCGGTCGCCGCGCAGCGTGACGTGCGCACCGATCGGCATGCCCTCGCGCAGCTTGAACTGCGCGATGGACTTCTTGGCCCGGGTCACCTGGGGCTTCTGCCCCGTGATCGCCGTGAGGTCGCGGATCGCGCCCTCGATGAGCTTGGAGTCCTTGGCGGCGTCACCGACACCCATGTTGACGACGATCTTGGTCAGACCGGCGACCTGCTGGATGTTCTGGTGGCCGAACTCCTCGCGCAGCGCCGCGATGATCTCCTCGCGGTACTTCTGCTTGAGGCGCGGGGTGGCCGGGGCCTCGAGAGTGGTCTCGGTCATCAGATGTCCTTCCCGGAACGCTTGGCGACGCGCACGCGGACGGTGCGGGTACGGCCGTCGCGCTCGACCTGCTCGGTACGGAACCCGACGCGCGTGCCCTTCTTGGTCTCCGGGTCGACGACCATCACGTTCGAGACGTGGATCGGCGCCTCGACGGTCTCGATGCCACCCGTGCGGGTGCCGCGAGCCGTCTGGCCGGCCTTGACGTGCTTGGTGACACGCTGCACGCCCTCGACCACGATGCGGTCGGAGTCCTTGAGGACCTCGAGCACGCGGCCCGTCTTGCCCTTGTCGCGACCGGCGATGACGATCACCTGGTCGCCCTTCTTGATCTTCGCCATGGTCAGAGCACCTCCGGCGCCAGCGAGATGATCTTCATGAACCGCTTGTCGCGCAGCTCGCGCCCGACCGGGCCGAAGATGCGGGTGCCACGGGGCTCACCGTCGTTCTTGAGGATCACGGCGGCGTTCTCGTCGAACTTGATGTAGGAACCGTCGGGACGACGGCGCTCCTTGGCGGTCCGGACGATGACGGCCTTGACCACGTCGCCCTTCTTCACGTTGCCGCCGGGGATCGCGTCCTTGACGGTGGCGACGATCGTGTCGCCGATACCGGCGTAGCGACGGCCGGATCCACCGAGAACACGGATGCAGAGGATCTCCTTGGCACCCGTGTTGTCGGCGACCCGAAGTCGCGACTCCTGCTGGATCATCGATTGATCTCCTGTCGTCGAGCCGGTTCTCGTCCCAGGCTGTCCCGGGCGAGCCTTGCCGAACGGATAGTTGCTGTGGTGGCCGGGGCGGGCCGCATACGTGTGTCACGGCCTGCCCCGGCCGAAGGTCAGAAGACCTTCTGGATCACTTGGCCTTCTCGAGGATCTCCGTCAGGCGCCACCGCTTGGTCGCGGACAGCGGACGGGTCTCCATGATCTCGACCAGGTCGCCGATACCGGCGGAGTTCTGCTCGTCGTGCGCCTTCACCTTGGTGGTGGTGCGCAGGACCTTGCCGTACAGGGGGTGCTTCTTGCGGTCCTCGACCTCGACGACGATGGTCTTCTCCATCTTGTCGCTGACGACGTAGCCACGACGGACCTTGCGCGTGCTGCGCTCGGTCGTCTCAGCGGCCACCGCGTTGGTGTTCTCGCTCATCGATGCCTCACTCACTCACGCTCGGGGCCGTGCGGATACCGAGCTCGCGCTCGTGCAGGACCGTGTAGATCCGCGCGATGTCGCGCTTGACGGCCTTGATCCGACCGTGGGACTCCAGCTGGCCGGTGGCCGACTGGAAACGGAGGTTGAAGAGCTCCTCCTTGGCCTTCTTCAGCTCGGCGACCAGCTTCTCGTCGTCGAACCCGTCGAGGTCAGCGGGGGCCATGCCCTTGGTTCCGACTGCCATCAGTTCGCACCACCCTCGCGCACCACGAAACGGCACTTCATCGGGAGCTTGTGGATCGCGCGGCGCATGGCCTCACGGGCCAGCTCCTCGTCGACACCGGCCAGCTCGAAGACGATGCGGCCGGGCTTGACGTTGGCGACCCACCACTCGGGCGAGCCCTTGCCGGAACCCATGCGGGTCTCGGCGGGCTTCTTGGTCAGGGGACGGTCCGGGTAGATGTTGATCCAGACCTTGCCGCCACGCTTGATGTGGCGGGTCATCGCGATACGAGCAGCCTCGATCTGGCGGTTGGTGACGTAGGCGGGCTCGAGAGCCTGGATGCCGTAGTCGCCGAACGCGATCGTGGTGCCACCCTTGGCCGCGCCGGAGCGCTTCGGGTGGTGCTGCTTGCGGTGCTTGAGCCTGCGGGGGATCAGCATGACTCAGGCCTCCGTTCCGGACTCGGGGGCCGCAGCCTGCTCCGGCGCCGGGGCCGCGTCGGACGCGGGGGCGCTCTCGGCGGCCGGCTGGGCCTGACGCTCGGGGCGACGACCGCCACCACGGCGCTCCCCACGCTCCGGACGACCACCACGACCCCCGCGGGGGGCGGCAGTCGCCTGCTGCGCGGCGAACTCCTTCTCGGTCATGTCGCCCTTGTAGATCCACACCTTCACGCCGATACGGCCGAAGGTGGTGCGGGCCTCGAAGAAGCCGTAGTCGATGTTCGCGCGCAGCGTGTGCAGCGGCACACGACCCTCGCGGTAGAACTCCGAACGGCTCATCTCGGCGCCGCCGAGACGACCCGAGACCTGCACACGGATGCCCTTGGCACCGGCGCGCTGCGCGGACTGGATGCCCTTGCGCATGGCGCGGCGGAACGAGACGCGGCTCGCGAGCTGCTCGGCGATGCCCTGCGCGACCAGCTGCGCGTCGATCTCCGCGTTCTTGACCTCGAGGATGTTGAGCTGGACCTGCTTGCCCGTGAGCTTCTCGAGCTCGCCGCGGATGCGGTCGGCCTCGGCACCCCGGCGACCGATGACGATGCCCGGACGCGCCGTGTGGATGTCCACGCGGACGCGGTCGCGGGTGCGCTCGACCTCGACCTTGGAGATGCCGGCCCGCTCGAGACCGGTGCTCATGAGCTTGCGGATCGCCACGTCCTCGCGGACGTAGTCGCGGTACCGCTGACCAGGCTTGGTGCTGTCGGCGAACCAGCGCGACCGGTGGTCGGTGGTGATGCCGAGGCGGTACCCGTGCGGGTGAACCTTCTGCCCCACTATCGGGCCCCTTCCTTCTGCTCACGCGGTGCGACGACCACGGTGATGTGGCTGGTGCGCTTGAGGATCTGGCTCGCACGCCCCTGCGCCCGCGGACGGAACCGCTTGAGCGTCGGCCCCTCGTCGACGAACGCCGCCGAGACGAAGAGCTCCGTCTCGTCGAAACGCTCGCTGGCGCGGTCGGCCTTCACCCGGGCGTTCGCGACGGCGCTCTCCACAACCTTGCGGATCGGCTCGCTCGCCGCCTGCGGCGCGAACTTCAGCACCGCGACGGCCTCGGCGGCCTGCTTGCCACGGATGAGGTCCACGACGCGCCGGGCCTTCTGGGGCGTGACACGGACGAACCGCGCCTGCGCCTTGGCTTCCATTGCTGTCCTGCTTCCTTTTCTCAGACCGTCGGGGCCTGTCGTCCGGCTGACCCGGGGGTCAGCGGCGACGGCCCTTCTTGTCGTCCTTCACGTGGCCGCGGAAGGTTCGCGTGGGAGCGAACTCGCCGAGCTTGTGGCCGACCATCGCCTCGGTGACGAAGACCGGGGTGTGCTTCCGGCCGTCGTGCACGGCGAAGGTGTGACCGAGGAAGTCGGGCGTGATGACCGACCGACGGGACCAGGTCTTGATGACGTTCTTGGTCCCCTTCTCGTTCTGAGCGTCCACCTTCTTCTGCAGGTGGTCGTCGACGAAGGGGCCCTTCTTCAGGCTACGAGGCATCTGTCAGGCTCCTTTTCAGCGCTTCTTGCCGGTGCGGCGACGGCGGACGATCAGCTTGTCGCTCGGCTTGTTCGGGCGGCGGGTCCGGCCCTCGGGCTGGCCCCACGGGCTGACCGGGTGGCGACCACCGGAGGTCTTGCCCTCACCACCACCGTGCGGGTGGTCGACCGGGTTCATGACGACGCCACGGACGGTCGGGCGGACGCCCTTCCACCGCTTGCGGCCGGCCTTGCCCCAGTTGATGTTCGACTGCTCGGCGTTGCCCACCTCGCCGACCGTGGCGCGGCAGCGCAGGTCGACGTTGCGGATCTCGCCGGACGGCATGCGCAGCTGCGCGTACGGGCCGTCCTTCGCGACGAGCTGCACGGAGGCACCCGCGGAGCGGGCGATCTTCGCGCCGCCACCGGGGCGGAGCTCGACGGCGTGGATGACCGTACCGGTCGGGATGTTGCGCAGCGGCAGGTTGTTGCCGGGCTTGATGTCGGCGCCGGCACCGGCCTCGACGACGTCGCCCTGCGACAGCTTGTTCGGCGCCACGATGTAGCGCTTCGTGCCGTCCGCGTAGTGCAGGAGCGCGATCCGAGCCGTGCGGTTCGGGTCGTACTCGATGTGCGCGACCTTGGCGGGCACGCCGTCCTTGTCGTGGCGACGGAAGTCGATCACGCGGTAGGCACGCTTGTGGCCACCGCCCTTGTGACGGGTCGTGATGCGACCGGAGTTGTTGCGCCCACCCGTCTTGGACAGCGGACGGACCAGAGACTTCTCCGGCTGCGAGCGCGTGATCTCGACGAAGTCGGCGACGCTGGAGCCGCGGCGTCCGGGCGTCGTCGGCTTGTACTTACGGATTCCCATGGGTTAGTCCTCGATCTGCTCTCTGCGCCTCAGGAAGCCGGACCGCCGAAGATGTCGATCGTGCCCTCACGGAGGGTCACGATCGCGCGCTTCGTGTCCTTGCGCTTGCCCAGGCCGAAGCGCGTGCGACGCGCCTTGCCCTTGCGGTTGATCGTGTTGACCGAGTCGACCTTGACGCCGAAGACCTGCTCGACCGCGATCTTGATCTCGGTCTTGTTGGCCCGCGGGTCCACGACGAAGGTGTACTTGCCCTCGTCGAGGAGGTTGTAGGACTTCTCGGAGACGACCGGCGCGATCAGGATGTCGCGCGGGTCCTTCGTCACGGCGGTCACTTGGTGGCCTCCTCGGTCTCGGCCGCCTCGGACTCCGTGGCGACAGCCTTCACGCTCTTGCCCGTGGCCGGGCCGGCGAGGAACGCGGCGAGCGCGCCCTCGGTGAAGACGACGTCGTCGGAGACGAGCACGTCGTAGGTGTTGAGCTGGTCCGCGGTCAGCAGGTGGACCTGCTCGACGTTGCGGAGCGACAGGATCGTCAGCTCGTCCGAGCGCTCGGTGACCACGAGGACGTGCGTGCGCTCGGTGAGCGCCGCGATCGTCTTGACGGCGGTCCGGGTCGACGGCGCACCGTCGAGGCCGAAGCCGGAGACCACGTGGACGCGGCCGGCGCGAGCCCGGTCGGAGAGGGCGCCACGGAGCGCGGCGGCCTTCATCTTCTTCGGGGTCCGCTGGTCGTACTTGCGCGGCTGCGGGCCGTGGACGGTGCCACCGCCGGCGAACTGCGGGGCGCGGGTCGAACCCTGACGGGCGCGGCCGGTGCCCTTCTGCTTGTACGGCTTCCTGCCACCACCGCGGACCTCGCCGCGGGTCTTGGTGGCGTGCGTCCCCTGGCGGGCGGCGGCGCGCTGCGCCACGACCACCTGGTGGATCAGCGGGACGTTGGTGACGGTGTCGAACACCTCGGCGGGAAGCTCGGCGGTGCCGGCCTTCTTGCCCTGGGCGTCGAGCACGTCGACGGTCTGGTTGGCCATGGGGTCACGCACCCTTCGCAGCGGTACGCACGACGACGACGCCACCCTTGGGGCCGGGAACCGCGCCCTTGACGAGCAGCAGACCCTTCTCGGCGTCGACCGCGTGGACGGTCAGGTTCTGGACGGTCATGCGCTCGTGGCCCATGCGACCGGCCATCCGCAGACCCTTGAACACGCGCGACGGCGTCGAGGCGCCGCCGATCGAGCCGGCCTTGCGGTGGTTGCGGTGAGCACCGTGGGAGGCGCCGACGCCGGAGAAGCCGTGGCGCTTCATGACACCGGCGGTGCCCTTGCCCTTGGTGGTACCGACGACGTCGACCACGGCACCGGCCTCGAAGGCCTCGGCGGTGATCTCCTGGCCGAGCGTGAACTCGGCGGCGTCCTCGGTGCGGACCTCGGCGACGTGACGACGCGGCGTGACGCCGGCCTTCTCGAAGTGGCCCTTGAGCGGCTTGGTGACCTTGCGCGGGTCGATCTGGCCGGCGGCGAGCTGCACGGCCGCGTAGCCGTCGGCGTCCGCGGAGCGGACCTGCGTCACGACGTTGGTCGGGACGGCCACGACGGTGACGGGGACCAGACGACCGGCGTCGTCCCACAGCTGCGTCATGCCGAGCTTGGTGCCGAGCACCGCGGTCACGTTCTTCTGCTGGTTGGTCATATCTATCCCAGCCTCAGAGCTTGATCTCGATGTTCACGTCGGCAGGCAGGTCGATCCGCATGAGCGAGTCGACGGCCTTCGGCGTGGGATCGATGATGTCGATGAGCCGCTTGTGCGTGCGCATCTCGAAGTGCTCGCGGCTGTCCTTGTACTTGTGAGGCGACCGGATGACGGTGAAGACGTTCTTCTCCGTCGGCAGCGGCACCGGACCCACGACCGTCGCACCAGCGCGCGTCACCGTGTCGACGATCTTGCGCGCCGAGCTGTCGATGACCTCGTGGTCGTAGGACTTGAGCCGGATGCGGATCTTCTGTCCCGCCATGGCGTCGTCTGACTCTCTCTCTCGAACCGCTACTGTCCGACCCCCGCGCTCGGGCGTGTCGCGCTAGGCGACGTACCCGGGCGCACACCGAACCGGCGTGGGGCCGTTGATTGTGGTCCGCGAGGCGGACCACGACGTTTGTCTGGCCTGTCGAGACATGTGTCCCGCGGGGCGCTCTAGCGCGTCGACAGCCGGCAACCCCGCGACCCCTCTCCGGGAGGGATCCGCTCCAGGTGACGAGGACCGTTCCGGAGATCCGGACCGGCACACGCACCGTGGTGCTACACACTGTTCGACACGAGAAAGAACGCGCCCGTGACAGGCAACCTGAACATCTTGCCACAGGGAGCCCCGTGATTCCAAGCCGGAACGGGGTTCGACCGCTGTGACGCCGGACGCACCGCACCTCGGGGCGGCACGCGCCCGGGCGCGCAGGAGGCCCGGGCCCTGTCGGGCCCGGGCCTCCTGCTCAGGCGATCAGCCGAGGATCAGCAGATCACTTGATGATCTTGGTGACCCGGCCGGAGCCGACGGTGCGGCCACCCTCACGGATGGCGAAGCCGAGGCCCTCCTCCATGGCGATCGGCTGGATCAGCGCGACCGTCATCTCGGTGTTGTCGCCGGGCATGACCATCTCGGTGCCCTCGGGCAGCGTGATGACGCCGGTGACGTCGGTGGTGCGGAAGTAGAACTGCGGACGGTAGTTCGAGTAGAACGGGTTGTGACGCCCACCCTCGTCCTTGCCCAGGATGTAGACCTGCGCCTCGAAGTCCGTGTGCGGGGTGATCGAACCCGGCTTCACGACGACCTGGCCGCGCTCGACGTCCTCGCGCTTGATGCCGCGCAGGAGCAGACCGGTGTTGTCGCCGGCCTGAGCCTGGTCCATCTGCTTGTGGAACGTCTCGATACCGGTGACCGTGGTCTTCTGCGGCTCGCGGATACCGACGATCTCGACCTCGGAGTTGACGTCGAGCGTGCCACGCTCCACCTTGCCGGTCACGACGGTGCCGCGGCCGGTGATGGTGAAGACGTCCTCGATCGGCATGAGGAACGGCTTGTCGAGCTCGCGCACGGGGTCGGGGACGTTCTCGTCCACGGCCTCCATGAGCTCCAGGACCCGCTTGGTCCACTCGGGGTCACCCTCGAGGGCCTTGAGGCCGGAGACGCGGACGACGGGCGCGTTGTCGCCGTCGAACTCCTGCGACGACAGCAGCTCGCGGACCTCCATCTCGACGAGCTCGAGGATCTCCTCGTCGTCGACCATGTCGGCCTTGTTGAGCGCGACCAGCAGGTAGGGGACGCCCACCTGGCGGGCCAGCAGCACGTGCTCGCGCGTCTGGGCCATCGGGCCGTCGGTCGCCGCGACCACCAGGATCGCGCCGTCCATCTGGGCGGCACCGGTGATCATGTTCTTGATGTAGTCGGCGTGACCCGGAGCATCGACGTGCGCGTAGTGACGCTTGGGCGTCTCGTACTCGATGTGCGCGATGTTGATCGTGATACCGCGCTGCTTCTCCTCCGGCGCGGCGTCGATCTCGTCGAAGTTGCGCTGCGTGTTCGCCGGCAGGTCGGGGTACGTGTCCGCAAGCGTCTTCGAGATCGCGGCGGTCAGCGTCGTCTTGCCGTGGTCGACGTGCCCGATCGTGCCGATGTTGACGTGCGGCTTGGTCCGCTCGAACTTGGCCTTAGCCACTGGGGTCCTCCTGGGACTTGGGTAGATGTTCCCGAACGTTGCGAGACTCGGCGAGAGAGCCTACATCCCGCGGGGCGACGGGGGTTTCCTACAGGTTGATGGTTGTGCTGGTCGTCGACCTGTGGGGACTCACTCGCCCCGGGTCTTCTTGATGATCTCGTCAGCAACGTTGCGAGGAACCTCGGCGTAGCTGTCGAACTGCATCGAGTACACGGCACGGCCCTGCGTCTTGGAACGCAGGTCACCGATGTACCCGAACATCTCGCTCAACGGTACCTGGGCGCGCACGACCTTGACACCGGTCGCGTCCTCCATGGACTGGATCATCCCACGACGCGAGTTGATGTCGCCGATCACGTCGCCCATGTACTCCTCGGGCGTCCGGACCTCGACGGCCATCACGGGCTCGAGGATGACCGGGTCGGCCCGCTTGATGCCCTCCTTGAAGACCATCGAGCCGGCGATCTTGAACGCCATCTCCGAGGAGTCGACGTCGTGGTAGGCGCCGTCGAGCAGCGTGGCCTTGACCCCCACCACGGGGAACCCGGCCAGCACGCCCTGCTGCATCGCCGACTGGATACCGGCGTCCACGGACGGGATGTACTCGCGCGGGATACGACCACCGGTGACGGCGTTGGCGAACTCGTAGAGCTCGCCCTCCGTCGTCTCGAGCGGCTCGAAGGTCACCTGGACCTTGGCGAACTGGCCCGAGCCACCGGTCTGCTTCTTGTGCGTGTAGTCGATCTTCTCCGCGGTACGGCGGATCGTCTCGCGGTACGCGACCTGCGGCTTGCCGACGTTCGCCTCGACCTTGAACTCGCGACGCATACGGTCGACGAGGATGTCGAGGTGGAGCTCGCCCATGCCGCCGATGACGGTCTGGCCGGTCTCCTCGTCCAGCTTGACGCGGAAGGTCGGGTCCTCCTGGGCGAGCTTCTGGATCGCCGTGGAGAGCTTCTCCTGGTCGGCCTTCGTCTTCGGCTCGATGGCCACGTCGATGACCGGCTCCGGGAAGGTCATCGACTCGAGGATGACCGGGTTCGCCGGGTCGCAGAGCGTGTCACCGGTGGTGACGTCCTTGAGCCCGATGAAGGCGTAGATGTGCCCGGCGTGCGCCTCTTCGACCGGGTTCTCCTTGTTGGAGTGCATCTGGAAGAGCTTCCCGATGCGCTCCTTCTTGCCCTTGGTCGAGTTCTGGACCTGAGCGCCCTGCGCGACCTTGCCCGAGTAGACGCGGACGTAGGTGAGCTTGCCGAAGAACGGGTGCGTGGCGACCTTGAACGCGAGGGCCGAGAACGGCTCCGCCTCGTCCGGACGACGCTCGATGATCTTCTCCGCGTCCTTGACGTCGTGGCCCTGGACGGCCGGGACGTCGAGCGGGGTCGGCAGGTAGTCGATCACGGCGTCGAGCATGGGCTGCACGCCCTTGTTCTTGAACGCCGAGCCGCACAGGACCGGGAAGGCCTCGGACCGGATGACGAGCTTGCGGATGCCGGACTTGATCTCGGCGACCGAGAGCTCCTCGCCACCGAGGAACTTCTCGAGCAGCTCGTCGTCGGCCTCGGCGACGGCCTCGACGAGCTCGGCCCGGTACTGCTCGGCCTTCTCGACGAGGTCGGCCGGGATGTCCTCGACCGCGTACTCCTCACCCATCTTGGTGTCGCCGCGCCAGGTGAGCGCCTTCATCTCGAGCAGGTCGACGACGCCCTCGAAGTCGTTCTCGGCGCCGATCGGCAGCTGGATGACCAGCGGCTTCGCCTTGAGGCGGTTGATGATGGTGTCGACCGTGAAGTAGAAGTCGGCGCCGAGCTTGTCCATCTTGTTGACGAAGCAGATGCGCGGCACGTCGTACTTGTCGGCCTGGCGCCACACGGTCTCCGACTGGGGCTCCACGCCCTCCTTGCCGTCGAACACCGCGACGGCACCGTCGAGCACGCGCAGCGAGCGCTCGACCTCGACGGTGAAGTCCACGTGACCCGGGGTGTCGATGATGTTGATCTGGTTGTTCTTCCAGTAGCAGGTCGTCGCGGCGGACGTGATCGTGATGCCGCGCTCCTGCTCCTGCTCCATCCAGTCCATCGTCGACGCACCGTCGTGCGTCTCACCGATCTTGTAGTTCACACCGGTGTAGAACAGGATGCGCTCGGTGGTGGTGGTCTTGCCGGCATCGATGTGGGCCATGATGCCGATGTTGCGGACCTTGTTCAGGTCGGTCAGCACGTCGAGTGCCACGGTGTCTTACCCCTTGTCGGTGGAAGGTCGGAAGCCGGGCCGGAGGGCCGGCTGCCGGCCGGTTCCGGATCCTCGGACGGCCCCGGGGGTCACCCGGGGCCGTCCGTGCGCATCACCAGCGGTAGTGCGCGAAGGCCTTGTTCGAGTCGGCCATCTTGTGCATGTCCTCGCGGCGCTTCACGGCGGCACCGAGGCCGTTGGAGGCGTCGAGGATCTCGTTCATGAGGCGCTCGGTCATCGTCTTCTCGCGGCGGGCGCGCGAGAAGTCCGTGAGCCAGCGCAGCGCGAGCGTCGTGGAACGCACGGGGCGCACCTCGACCGGCACCTGGTAGGTGGCGCCACCGACACGGCGGGAGCGGACCTCGAGGGCCGGGCGGACGTTCTCCAGCGCGCGCTTGAGCACGACGACCGGGTCCTGGTCCGTCTTGGCACGGACGCCCTCGAGGGCGCCGTAGACGATCGCCTCGGCGGTGGACTTCTTGCCGTCGAGCAGGACCTTGTTGATCAGCTGCGTGACGACGGGCGACCCGTAGACGGGGTCGACGATGAGCGGCCGCTTGGGGGCCGGACCCTTGCGAGGCATCAGGCCTTCTCCTTCTTCGCGCCGTACTTGCTGCGGGCCTGCTTGCGGTTCTTCACGCCCTGCGTGTCGAGCGCGCCGCGCACGATCTTGTAGCGGACACCCGGGAGGTCCTTCACACGGCCGCCGCGGACGAGCACGATCGAGTGCTCCTGCAGGTTGTGGCCGACACCGGGGATGTACGCCGTGACCTCGGTACCCGAGGACAGCTTGACGCGCGCGACCTTGCGGAGCGCGGAGTTCGGCTTCTTGGGGGTGGTGGTGTACACGCGGGTGCACACGCCGCGCCGCTGGGGCGAGTCCTTGAGGGCCGGCGTCTTCGACGCCACGGCCTTCGTGGACCGGCCCTTGCGGACGAGCTGCTGGATCGTAGGCACTACGTCTCCGTCGTCTTCTCGAGCTCACGAGGGCCGGGCGGCCCTCGACGGTGGTCTGTCTGGCTGGTGCGTGCCGATCGCATGCGGCACCCGCGGCCCTCACGGACCGCAACGCCACTTACCACCGGCTCGATGGCCCGGATCAGCTCAGCTCCCCCGCCCTCACGGACGGTCCGAGCGATCTTCCCGGGGTACCTGTGCGCTCAGGACGGCGACGCCTCCGGCAGCCGGCCCGAGCGAGAACGTTCTGGGCTGACAGCGGGATGCGCGCGCGACGGCACGGGCACGGCTTCCAAGGCTACCCGCGGAAGCAAGCGGGGTCAAAGGATCGGGAGGGACGCACGCTGTGACGTGCGCCCCTCCCGGACTACCTCGTGGTCAGGATCAGCGGACTAGCGGAAGTCGCCGAAGTCCAGGTCCTCCAGCGGGATCGCCTCGCCCGAGCCCATGCCGAGCGTCGGGAAGTCGATCTCGTCGTAGCCGAAGCTCGGGTAGAGCTCGGCCTTGGCCTGCTCGGTCGGCTCGACCTCGATGTTCCGGTAGCGGGGCAGACCCGTGCCGGCGGGGATGAGCTTACCGAGGATGACGTTCTCCTTGAGGCCCAGCAGCGGGTCACGACGACCGCTCATCGCCGCCTCGGTCAGCACGCGGGTCGTCTCCTGGAAGGAGGCGGCCGAGAGCCACGAGTCGGTGGCGAGCGACGCCTTCGTGATGCCCATGAGCTCCGGACGGCCGGAGGCCGGCTGGCCACCCTCGGCCACGGCCCGACGGTTCGCGTCCTCGAAGCGGACGCGCTCCGCCAGCTCGCCCGGCAGCAGGTGCGAGTCACCCGAGTCGAGCACGGTCACGCGACGGAGCATCTGCCGCACGATGACCTCGATGTGCTTGTCGTGGATGTCCACGCCCTGCGAGCGGTAGGTCTCCTGGACCTCGTCCACCAGGTGCTTCTGCGTGGCACGCGGGCCGAGGATGCGCAGCACCTTCTTCGGGTCGACGGCGCCCTGGACCAGCTGGGTGCCGACCTGGACCTGCTCGCCGTCGGCGATCAGGAGGCGGGCACGCTTGGTCACCGGGTAGCGGATCTCCTCGCCGCCGTCGGCCGGCGTGAGGACCAGGTGGCGCGTGCGCTCCGTGTCCTCGATCGCCACGGTGCCGGTGTACTCCGCGATCGGGGCCTCACCCTTGGGGGTGCGGGCCTCGAACAGCTCGGTGACACGGGGCAGACCCTGCGTGATGTCCTCCGCGGAGGCGACACCACCGGTGTGGAAGGTACGCATCGTCAGCTGCGTGCCCGGCTCACCGATCGACTGCGCCGCGATGATGCCGACGGCCTCGCCGATGTCCACCAGCTTGCCGGTGGCCAGGGAGCGGCCGTAGCACTTGGCGCAGGTGCCGACGCGCGACTCGCAGGTCAGCACGGAGCGGACCTTGACGTTCTCGATGCCGGCGGCGATCACCTTGTCGATGATCACGTCGCCCGCGTCCGAGCCCGCCTCGGCCACGACGTTGCCGTCCGCGTCCACGACGTCCGTCGCGAACGTGCGCGAGTAGATGCTCGTCTCGACGCGCGGGTGCGGCACCAGCACGTCGCCGATGCGCTCGGCGACGGGCAGCGTGAGGCCGCGCTCGGTGCCGCAGTCCTCCTCGCGGATGATGACGTCCTGCGACACGTCGACCAGACGACGGGTCAGGTAGCCGGAGTCCGCGGTACGCAGCGCCGTGTCGGCCAGACCCTTGCGGGCACCGTGCGAGGCGATGAAGTACTCGAGGACGGACAGGCCCTCGCGGTAGTTGGACTTGATCGGGCGCGGGATGATCTCGCCCTTCGGGTTCGCCACGAGGCCGCGCATACCGGCGATCTGACGGACCTGCATCCAGTTACCACGGGCGCCCGAGGACACCATGCGGTACAGCGTGTTCCGCGAGTTGCTCTCGAGGTTCTCGCGCATGACCGACGCAATCTTGTCGGTGGCCTGGGTCCAGATCTCGATGAGCTCCTGACGGCGCTCGTCGTCGGTGATCAGACCCTTGTCGAACTGGTCCTGGACCTTCAGCGCACGCTGCTCGTGCTCGTCCAGGATGTCGTTCTTGACCTCCGGCATCGCGACGTCGGAGATCGCGATCGTGACGCCCGAGCGCGTGGCCCAGCGGTAGCCGGCGTCCTTCAGCGCGTCGAGCGACGTCGCGACGTCGACCTTCGGGTAGCGCTCCGCCAGGTCGTTGACGATCGTCGAGAGCTCCTTCTTGCCGACGACGCCGTTCTGGAACGGGTAGTCGATCGGGAGCGCCTCGTTGAAGATCGTGCGGCCCAGGGTGGTCTCGAACAGCAGCGGCTGCCCGGGCTCCCAGCCCTCGGGGGCCTCGAAGCCGCTGGTCGGCGGAACGAGGTCCGACATCCGCAACTTGATCGTGGCGTTGAGGTCCAGCGCGCCGCGGTCGAGGGCCATGATCGCCTCGGCCTGCGAGGAGAAGACCCGCCCCTCCCCCGTCGCGCCGGGGCGGTCCGAGGTGAGGTGGTGCAGACCGATGATCATGTCCTGCGAGGGCATGGTCACCGGACGGCCGTCCGACGGCTTGAGGATGTTGTTGCTCGAGAGCATGAGGATGCGGGCCTCGGCCTGCGCCTCGGCGCTCAGGGGCAGGTGGACCGCCATCTGGTCGCCGTCGAAGTCCGCGTTGAACGCGGCGCACACGAGCGGGTGCAGGTGGATGGCCTTGCCCTCGACGAGCTGCGGCTCGAAGGCCTGGATGCCCAGGCGGTGCAGGGTGGGGGCACGGTTCAGCAGCACCGGGTGCTCCTGGATGACCTCCTCCAGCACGTCCCAGACCTCGCCGCGGGTGCGCTCGACCATGCGCTTGGCGCTCTTGATGTTCTGCGCGTGGTTGAGCTCGACGAGCCGCTTCATGACGAACGGCTTGAACAGCTCGAGCGCCATCTGCTTGGGCAGGCCGCACTGGTGCAGCTTGAGCTGCGGGCCGACCACGATGACCGAACGGCCCGAGTAGTCGACGCGCTTGCCGAGCAGGTTCTGGCGGAACCGGCCCTGCTTGCCCTTGAGCATGTCGGAGATCGACTTCAGCGGGCGGTTGCCCGGCCCCGTGACCGGGCGGCCGCGGCGACCGTTGTCGAACAGCGAGTCCACGGCCTCCTGGAGCATCCGCTTCTCGTTGTTGACGATGATCTCCGGCGCACCCAGGTCGAGCAGGCGCTTGAGCCGGTTGTTGCGGTTGATCACGCGGCGGTACAGGTCGTTGAGGTCCGACGTCGCGAAGCGGCCACCGTCGAGCTGCACCATCGGGCGCAGGTCCGGCGGGATGACCGGGACGGCGTCGAGCACCATCGCCGTGGGCGAGTTGGTCGTCGTGAGGAACGCGTTGACGACCTTCAGGCGCTTGAGCGCGCGCGTCTTGCGCTGGCCCTTGCCCGTCCGGATGGTCTCGCGCAGCGACTGGGCCTCGGCCTCCAGGTCGAAGCTCTCGAGGCGCTTCTGGATCGCCGCGGCGCCCATCGAGCCCTCGAAGTACGTGCCGTAGCGGTCGACGAGCTGGCGGTACAGCATCTCGTCGCCCTCGAGGTCCGCGACCTTGAGGTTCTTGAACCGGTCCCAGACCTGCTCGAGGCGGTCGAGCTCCTGGTCGGCACGCTTGCGCAGCTGCGCCATCTCGCGCTCGGCGGAGTCGCGCACCTTGCGGCGCGCGTCGGCCTTGGCGCCCTCGGCCTCCAGCTCGGCCAGGTCGGCCTCGAGCTTGGCGGCACGGGTGTTGATGTCGTTGTCGCGGCGGTCCGAGATCTCCTTCTTCTCCAGGTCGATCTCGTTCTGGAGGTTCGGGAGGTCCTCGTGGCGGGCCTCGTCGTCGACCCACGTGACCATGTAGGCCGCGAAGTAGATGACCTTCTCCAGGTCCTTCGGGGCCAGGTCCAGCAGGTAGCCGAGGCGCGACGGCACACCCTTGAAGAACCAGATGTGCGTGACCGGGGCGGCGAGCTCGATGTGGCCCATGCGCTCACGGCGCACCTTCGAGCGCGTCACCTCGACGCCGCAGCGCTCGCAGATGATGCCCTTGAAGCGCACGCGCTTGTACTTGCCGCAGTAGCACTCCCAGTCCCGGGTGGGGCCGAAGATCTTCTCGCAGAAGAGCCCGTCCTTCTCCGGCTTCAGGGTGCGGTAGTTGATGGTCTCGGGCTTCTTGACCTCTCCGTGCGACCAGGCACGGATGTCGTCGGCCGTGGCCAGGCCGATACGCAGCTCGTCGAAGACGTTGACGTCGAGCAAGATGTCCTACTTCCTCAAAGCTTTCGAATGTCCGTGGAGTTCAGCTGGTCGCTGGATCAGATCTCGTCGACCGTGGCAGCCGAGTTGGGGCGGCGCGACAGATCGATGCCCAGCTCCTCCGCGGCGCGGTACACCTCGTCGTCGGACTCCTTCATCTCGATGGAGGTCCCGTCGCTCGAGAGCACCTCGACGTTCAGGCACAGCGACTGCATCTCCTTGAGGAGCACCTTGAAGGACTCCGGGATGCCCGAGTCGGGGATGTTCTCGCCCTTGACGATCGCCTCGTAGACCTTCACGCGGCCCGGGACGTCGTCGGACTTGATGGTGAGCAGCTCCTGCAGCGTGTAGGCCGCGCCGTACGCCTCGAGGGCCCACACCTCCATCTCGCCGAAGCGCTGGCCGCCGAACTGCGCCTTACCACCCAGCGGCTGCTGCGTGATCATCGAGTACGGGCCGGTCGAGCGCGCGTGGATCTTGTCGTCGACCAGGTGGTGGAGCTTGAGGATGTACATGTAGCCCACCGACACCGGGTCCGGGAACGGCTCGCCGGAGCGGCCGTCGAAGAGCCGGGCCTTGCCGTCGGTCGCGACCATGCGGTCGCCGTCGCGGTTCGGCAGCGTCGTGGAGAGCAGGCCGCGCAGGCCGGACTCCTCGAGGCCGTCGAACACCGGCGTCGCCACCGGCGTCCCCGGCTCCGACTTCGACGCGACCTCGGGCAGGGTCTCCTTCCAGGAGAGGTCCTTGCCCTCGGCCAGCTCGATGTCCCAGCCACGGCTCGCGACCCACCCGAGGTGCGTCTCGAGGACCTGGCCGACGTTCATGCGGCCGGGCACGCCCAGCGGGTTGAGGATGACGTCGACCGGCGTCCCGTCGGGGAGGAACGGCATGTCCTCCTGCGGCAGGATCTTCGAGATGACGCCCTTGTTGCCGTGACGGCCGGCGAGCTTGTCGCCGACGGTGATCTTGCGGCGCTGGGCGATGTAGACACGGACCAGCTGGTTCACGCCGGCGGGCAGCTCGTCGCCGTCCTCGCGGTTGAACTCGCGGACGCCGATGACCGTGCCCTGCTCGCCGTGAGGCACCTTGAGGGACGTGTCGCGCACCTCGCGGGCCTTCTCACCGAAGATGGCGCGCAGCAGGCGCTCCTCCGGGGTGAGCTCGGTCTCGCCCTTCGGCGTGACCTTGCCGACCAGCACGTCGCCCGCGCCGACCTCGGCACCGATGCGGATGACACCGCGCTCGTCGAGGTCCGCCAGGACGTCCTCGGAGACGTTCGGGATGTCCCGCGTGATCTCCTCGGGCCCGAGCTTGGTGTCGCGGGCGTCGACCTCGTGCTCCTCGATGTGGATCGAGGACAGGACGTCGTCCTCCACGAGGCGCTGCGACAGGATGATCGCGTCCTCGTAGTTGTGGCCCTCCCACGACATGAACGCGACGAGCAGGTTGCGGCCGAGCGCGAGGTCGCCCTCGTCGGTCGCCGGGCCGTCGGCCAGCACGGAGCCGACCTCGACCCGCTGGCCCTCGTCCACGAGCACGCGCTGGTTGTAGCTGGTGCCCTGGTTCGAGCGGCGGAACTTCGCCGCGCGGTAGGAGCCCGTGGTGCCGTCGTCGTTCGCGACGAGGACCAGGTCCGCGGACACCTCGGTGACCACGCCGGGCTTGGTCGCCACGATGACGTCGCCGGCGTCGACCGCCGCACGACGCTCCATGCCGGTGCCGACCAGCGGCGCCTCGGAGCGCACCAGCGGCACGGCCTGGCGCTGCATGTTGGCGCCCATGAGCGCGCGGTTCGCGTCGTCGTGCTCGAGGAACGGGATGAGCGCCGTCGCGACGGACACCATCTGGCGCGGCGAGACGTCCATGTAGTCGATCTCGGCCGGCGGCAGGTCGTCGGTCTCGCCGCCCTTGGTGCGCACCAGGACGCGGTCGTTGAGGAACGTGCCGTCGACGGCGAGCTCGGTGTTCGCCTGGGCGATGATGTGCCGGTCCTCGTCGTCGGCGGTCAGGTAGACGATCTCGTCCGTGACCTTGCCGTCGGTGACCTTGCGGTACGGCGTCTCGATGAAGCCGAACGGGTTGATGCGACCGAACGACGCGAGCGAGCCGATGAGGCCGATGTTCGGGCCCTCAGGGGTCTCGATCGGGCACATGCGGCCGTAGTGCGACGGGTGGACGTCACGGACCTCCATGCCGGCGCGGTCGCGGGACAGACCACCCGGGCCGAGGGCGTTCAGACGACGCTTGTGCGTCAGGCCCGCGAGCGGGTTGTTCTGGTCCATGAACTGCGACAGCTGCGAGGTGCCGAAGAACTCGCGGATCGACGCGACCACGGGGCGGATGTTGATCAGCGTCTGCGGCGTGATCGCCTCGACGTCCTGCGTCGTCATGCGCTCACGGACCACGCGCTCCATGCGGGACAGGCCCGTGCGCACCTGGTTCTGGATGAGCTCGCCGACGGCGCGGATCCGCCGGTTGCCGAAGTGGTCGATGTCGTCGGTCTCGACGCGGACCTCGGTGGGCTGGCCGTCGCGGGTGCCGGGGATGGTCTCCAGGTCGGCGTGCAGCGCGGCCAGGTACTTGATCGTCGCGACGACGTCGGTCACGGACAGCGTCGAGTCCGCGAGCGGCGCGTCGACGCCCAGCTTCTTGCTGATCTTGTAGCGACCGACCTTCGCGAGGTCGTAGCGCTTCGGGTTGAAGTAGAAGTTCTCGAGCAGCGCGCGACCGGCCTCGACCGTGGGCGGCTCGCCCGGACGGATCTTGCGGTACAGGTCGACCAGGGCCTCGTCCTGGGTGTGGACGTGGTCCTTCTCGAGGGTGTCGAGCACGGACGGGAAGTTCGCGAACTCCTCGCGGATCTCCGCCTCCGTGAGGCCGAGGGCCTTCAGCAGGACGGTGACGGGCTGCTTGCGCTTGCGGTCGACGCGCACGCCGACGGCGTCGCGCTTGTCGATCTCGAACTCGAGCCAGGCGCCGCGCGACGGGATGACCTTCGCCGAGAAGACGTCCTTGTCGCTCGTCTTGTCGGGGGTGCGCTCGAAGTAGACGCCCGGGGAACGGACCAGCTGCGAGACGACGACGCGCTCGGTGCCGTTGATGATGAACGTGCCACGCGCGGTCATGAGCGGGAAGTCGCCCATGAACACCGTCTGGCTCTTGATCTCACCGGTCGTGTAGTTCACGAACTCGGCCGTCACGAACAGCGGGGCGGCGAAGGTGAAGTCCTTCTCCTTGCACTCGTCCGCGGTGTACTTCGGCGGCTCGAAGCGGTGGTTCGAGAAGGAGAGGGACATCGACTGACCGAAGTCCTCGATCGGCGAGATCTCCTCGAAGATCTCCTCGAGGCCCGACGTCGCGGGGACGTCGGACCGGCCGGCGGCGGTGGCCGCCTCGACCCGGGCCTGCCAGGCGGGGCTGCCGAGGAGCCAGTCGAAGCTCTCGGTCTGCAGCCCGAGGAGGTCGGGGACCTCGAGCGGCTCGTAGATCTTGGCGAAGGAGACGCGGCGGGAAGCGGTGCGGTTCGCGATGGCGTCGGCGGACGGAACAGAAGGGGTGCGCGAGGCAGCCAAGAGGGGTCCTTCCCTGCAGTTCGATGGCACGCTGTACGCTCTGCGAGGGCTGGAGGCGCCGGACCGCGGGAGTGGACCGCCCCAGGGGTCACGAAGACGTGATCACGGAGGGCGGGGCATCGTCGGCGGGGAGGCGTCGGGGCACAAGCGAGCGCAAAGCGCTAGCGTAGCCAGAACTTCATCGTTTGTCCAACTCGCGCGGGCACACGAGCGGACGCCCTCGGTTCTGGGTCTTGAGGACGTTGTCTCGGTGGCCGCCATATGCCGCCCAAGAAACGGTTGTCGGACCAGCCTAACCCGTGGTAGGCGGCCACGGCCAGGCGCCGGCGCGCGACGTCGGTCACGACACGACACCTCCACAACCGGCCCGCTCCCCCGCGGCGTCCTGCCGGCCCACCGTCCGCACGCAGCGAGGCCCGCACCCCCCGAAGGGGATGCGGGCCTCGCGGAAGCGATGCGCGGCTAGGCCGCGGCGATCACTTGAGGGTGACGGTGGCGCCGGCGCCCTCGAGGGCAGCCTTGGCCTTCTCGGCCGTCTCCTTGTTCGCGGCCTCCAGGACCGGCTTCGGGGCGCCGTCCACGAGGTCCTTGGCCTCCTTCAGGCCGAGGGACGTGAGCGCGCGCACCTCCTTGATGACCTGGATCTTCTTGTCGCCGGCGGCCTCGAGGATGACGTCGAACTCGTCCTTCTCCTCGGCGGCCTCGGCGCCACCGGCACCGCCGGCGGCGGGGGCGGCGACCGCGACGGCGGCGGGAGCGGCGGCGGTGACCTCGAACTTGTCCTCGAAAGCCTTCACGAACTCGTTGAGCTCGATGAGCGTGAGCTCCTCGAAGGCGGCCAGGAGCTCGTCGGTGCTGAGCTTCGCCATGATGGCGTTCCTTTCGGTTGGTGCGTCCTGGGGCGTACGGCCCCGCAGAAGCAAGGGAGGGGGTTGTGCTTGCCGCACCGCCGTCAGGCGGCAGCGGCCTCCGATTCCTGCTTCTGACGCAGGGCATCGATGACGCGAGCGGCCTGGGCCGGCTTCGCGCTGAAGGCGTAGGCAGCCTGGAAGAGCTTGGCCTTCATCGCGCCGGCCGTCTTGGCCAGCAGGACCTCGCGGGACTCGAGGTCCGCGAGCTTGGTGACCTCTGCAGCGGTCAGCGGCTTCCCGTCGAGGACACCGCCCTTGATGACCAGTGCAGGGTTCGCCTTGGCGAAGTCACGCAGACCCTTGGCGGCCTCGACCGGGTCGCCGGTCACGAACGCGATCGCGGACGGACCCTTGAGGTCGGCCTCGAACGCGTCGATCCCGGCCTCCTTGGCCGCGATGGACGTCAGCGTGTTCTTCACCACGGCGTAGGTTGCGTTGCCGCTGAGCGACCGACGCAGCTCCTTGAGCTGTGCGACGGTGAGCCCGCGGTACTCGGTCAGCACGGCCGCGTTCGCGTCACGGAACTTGTCCGCGACCTCCGCGACAGCGGCTGCCTTGTCCGGCCTCGCCATGGCAATCCTTCCGGTGGTGGTGCCACCGGTACCTGCAAGAGAAAGAGCCCCGGCGCAGGTGCGCACGGGGCTCGGAGCTCACAGCCAGGCTGTGTGATCGTCGTCGTGTCACCTACGCAGGCCCCCGCTCTCACGGGACTTCGGTCTTCGGCTTGCTGGGGCGAGCCCGGGCAGCGTCGGACGACCGGCGGTCTTGGGTTACCCGAGAACTGTACACGACGACGGGCGGCGGGGAGGGGCGCTGGCGGGTGAACTGAAACGCGGTCGTGGAGGGGGACGGAAGGC
>NZ_JBHJVM010000013.1:0-25645 GCF_042264825.1 Isoptericola sp. NPDC056134 | reverse complement strand
TAGGGGGGGGGGGGGGGGGGGGGGGGGGGGGGGGGGGGGGGGGGGGGGGGGGGGGGGGGGGGGGGGGGGGGGAGGGGAGGGGGGGGTTGGGTAGGCCGCCGGTCGCGCCCCCCCCCCCCCCCGGCCCGCGCTCTGACAGCGACGTGTTGCCGTCAGTGGGAGCTGAACGGGTGCTGCGGGCCCGGGGGCTCCGCCGACGCCGTTGCCGCGGCGCCCACCACGGCGGTGGCGGCGAGCAGCAGACCAGCGATGACGCGAGTGGCGCGTGACTTCATCGAACGTCCTTCCGTCGGTTGTCCCCGCCTTGCGGAGGGCTGCCGAGTTCGGCTCCGACATCACACCGGTGGCGGGGGGGTGAGCACAAGGTGTCGTCCACATCACAGGACGAGCGGCCCGAAGCACACCAGCGGCACCGGCTCCGGCTCGTCCGCGACGGCACGGGCGAGCGCCTCCCCGGGGCGGAGCCCGTCGCGGAGGCCTCGGTGCAGCGCCGGCATGACGCGCACCGCGACCTCGTCGCGCAACGGCGCGACGCTCGCGACCACGGCACGCGCTCCCATGCGCAACAGCACGCTCGTCAGGCCGAGGGGCTCACCGCCGTGCTTGATGCTGACGGACCCGACGTCGCACGCCGAGAGCACCATGACACACCGTGCGAGATCCGTACCATCGAGCTCGTGCGCGAACAGCGGCCCGTCCGCGAGGCGCACGCTCGAGAAGACCGGGTTGTCGGGCTCGTGCTGACCGTGCGCTGCCAGATGGACGATCGCGTGCCCGTCGAGCTCGCGAGCCACGGTCTCGCACGTGGCCCGCGCGTCGGCCAGGACGGTCGTCCCCGGACCCCACACGTTCGCGACAGCATCTGCCTCGGCAGGGGCGTGCCGCAGCTCCGGACCTGCGACCACGAGTGCGGGACCGGGTGACCACTCGGCCTTCCCCCGTGCGACCCACGAGTTCACCACGGTCGACGTCCCTCGACGCGACGGGAGCGATGCCCACGGCAGCGAGACCAGACGGCCACGAGCCGCGACGAAGAGGGGGACCTCGGGGTCGACGTCCCGGAGCAATGTGGCGTCCAACCAGGCGAGGTCGCGCTCGAGCGATCGCAGGGCAGCCGCCCTCATCGGCGCGGGGATCAGTGGGTTGGCGAGCACGTACTGATCAGCACGGACGCGGCGCGCTCGCTCGACGACGTCGTCGACCTGACCGAGCTCCCTGACCCGGGCGCCTGACCGGTCGACGCGGACGGCGAGGACCTTCCCTCGATAGAGCGCAAGGTTCAGCACCACCCGATCCGACGCCGCGGAGCGCAGCTCGGCGCGGATCGCCCGCGCCGTTGCCGCGCGCGGGGCCTCGATCTCGCCCCCGGCCTGCCATGACCGTTCGCGCGCGCGGTCCTGGAGCCGCCTCGCCTCGCGCCGGAGCTCCAAGGGTTCGCGCGACGGTTCGGAACTCTCGAGCTCGAGCGCACGCGCCTGGTCCAGCAGGCTCCGCGCCGCCGACACCAGCGCAGCGGTCTCGCCGTCCGTCGACGGCCTCACCCTCCCTGAACCGGCGAACGTGGCGCGCCCTCGCTCGAGCGCGTCGAAGAGGGCGTCCGCGCTCCCCTGGGACAGCGCCGCCACGATGTCCACGCCCTGGAGCCGGACGCCATGCGCAGCCGCCGCCGTGACCGCCTCGACGGCGCCCAGCCGCTGGCGCTGCACAGCGAGCAGGCCCTGCCCCCGACGGATTGCCGCAAGTCCGCGCCGCCGGTCGCCCTGCCCGAACGCGACGAGGGCTCGAACTGCCTCGGCACGCAGCCGCGTCCCCAGAGCCAAACCGGAGCGGGACGGAAGGCGCCGCAGGTGGCCCAGTGCCGCGTCGACGTCGCCCGCGCGCGCAAGCGCGTCGGCGGCGACGAGAGAGACGTCGGCGGCCAGTCGCGCCCCTCCGGGCACGGCGGTGGCGCGGTCGAGCACTTGCTCGGCCGCCCGAGCGAGCCGCCGGACGCGCGCGGGCTGCGCGCCCTGGTCGATGATCTTCCCGTGCCGGGCATCCAGTCCGATCAGGTCCGCACGAAGCTCGAGGAGCCGATCTCCCGTACGACGCGCGGACGACCGCACGCTCCGGGCGAGCACCACGGCCTCCAGGTACTGCTCGAGCCCGACCAGGCACCGGGCGCGAGCGAGCCTCGCGTCGAGCAGGTCACGCCGGGCCGCGGTGGACGAGAGCAGCTGTCCCGCCTGCCGGAGCGCCTCCTCCGCATCGGTGAGCAGGCCCGCTTCGTAGAGCACCGCCGCCTTGTCCATCAGGCCCACCCCGGCGTGCTCAGGCGGCGCGACCCGCGCCGCCTCCGCCATCGAACGCAGCGCGGCAGGGAGCTCGCCACGGAGGAAGAGCGCGTAGCCGAGGTTGTGAGCCGCCATCGCGTGGAGCGCCGGTTCGACCCCGGCGCTCGTGATCGACACGCACCGCTCGAAGTCACGCGCCGCCAGCTCCGTCTCGCCGCGTTCGAGACGGAGCGACCCGCGGTTGAGGTACACCGCGCCGAGGTCGGGACCGTCCGGGAGCCCTCTCTCCGCGCTGGAGAAGTCGATCAGGGCGTCGTCGAGCTGTCCGCGCCTCAGACGCAGCAGTCCACGTCGGCCGTCGACCAGCGCCACGAGCGCAGGGTCTCCGCTCATCTCCGCCCACCACCGCGCTTCGGCGAGCAGTGCCAGGCAGTCCTCCGTGGCCGCCCCCTGTTCGGACATGCACCGGGACTCACCCACCAGAGCGCGCACGTGCAGCTCCGCCACAGCCGCCGGGGCAGTAGGCGCGAGGCGCCCGAGCTCACGACGCACCGCTCTGTACTGACGCACTGCCAGTCCGAATCGGCGCCGGACGCGATCGTTGTCGAGGGCTCGGTCGAGCGCCCCACGCAACGCAACGACGGGATCCTCGCCCAAGGCCTCGCCTCCCCGATCAGTTCATCGCAGCGCCCTCCGGAGGCGTGAGCCCCGTGTGCTCCGCGACGGCCGCCCAGGCATCATCCAGACGCAGCCGCTGTTCCGGCGAAACGCTACCGTCCCGTCCCGAAGGCGCGACGGCCGGCGTCCGTCCGTCGCGTCGCTCCGCCAGCGTGGAGGCGATCTCGCCGGCCAGGACCGGCGCGGCGAACGACGTCCCGCTCCAGGTCGCGAACCCTCCCTGAAAGCCCTCGATATCGAGGGTAGCCCGGTGCCCCGTGCCATACCGGTCCTCGATCCGCAACGAGGGGGTGATCGGACCGTCGAGGGTGGTGGGAATCGTGCTCACCACCGCGGCGCCGCACCGCGTCGTCGTCACCCAGCGACCGTCGTTGCTGAACAGCGCCGTCGTTCCATCAGGATTCTCTGCGCCGACCGCGAGCACCGGCGGCGCGCCGTCGCGGTCCGCGGGTGTCGACCCGATCGCCCGAGCCCGGACACGGCCGTCGTGCGGGTCGCGCGTCCGCTCGACGAGGGGCGCGAGCGCGGCGGGAAAGCTCGGCCGGGTCGTGCCGTCGTTCCCGGCGGCCGTCACGACCACGACGCCGCTCGACCGCAGCTCGTCGATCACGGCGCGCAGCGCGTCGGTCACGCCGAGATTCTCGGCCTCCTCGTGGTAATAGCCCAGGGAGAGCACGACGACGTCGACGGGAGCGCCGCCGTCGCCAGGAACAACATCTGCCTCCAGCCCGAGCTGGTGGAACTCCAGCAGCCGGGTGAGGGTCGTGACCAGGTCGGACTCCGCGCCGACACCGTCGCCACCGACCACCCTGACGGGCAGGATGGCCGCATCGGGGCACTTTTGGTGCACGATGCCGGCGATGAAGGTGCCGTGCCCGGCGACGGGGTCGAGAGGACCGGTCAGCGAGGAGGCGCTGGCTCCGCCGATCTCGGCGTCCTCGCTCCGCCGCGCGGGGACGGGCTGGGTCCCGATCGGCCGCCCGTCGGGCAGGACCGCGTTCCGCACGACGATCCCGTTGCCGTCGAGCTCCGCGGCAGGATCGTCCCCCTCCGCGATGTCGTAGGTCCCGAACCAGGGGTGGGTCCCGAGCCCGGTGTCGACGATCGCCACCAACGGTCGCAGCATGCCGCCCTCGGTGACGTACGGCGTCGGCCCGTCCGCGTGCTGCCGCGCGGGTCGGTCGCCCAGCCAGGCGACAGGCGCACGTCCACCCCATCCGGGCATCGCGTACTCCGCCATCCCTCGCATCGGGGAGGACGTGAACGGGGACGAGGTGAACGGCGAGCTCGTGAACGGAGATGACGTGAAGGGCGAGCTCGTGAACGGCGACGACGTGAAGGGCGAGCTCGTGAACGGCGAACTCGTAAACGGCGACGACGTGAAGGGCGAACTCGTAAACGGCGACGACGTGAAGGGCGAACTCGTGAACGGGCGCGCCAGCATCACGTGATCAAGGCTGACGCGCCGACACCCATGCTCGCCACCGAGCTCGAGGGTGCCGCCGAGGGCCTCCACGATCTCCCAGGCGTCGGGCTCGTCGCCGTCCTTCTCGGGGACCAGACGGAGCGCGAACGCGAAGTCGTCGTCGCAGTCGTCCGCGGAGGGACCACCGGTCGAGCGGCGAGTTCGTCGCCGTCCGGCCGCCTCGAGGGCGAGGGTGCAGCCGCGTTCGTGTGCGAGTCGCTCGATCTCGGTGAGGTCGGACAGCTCCGCGTCCTCCCCGGCACTCGCGATCGACGCCACTCGACGCACGTCCGCCGGGCCTTCCGGGCCTTCGGTGAAGCGCCGCGGCGGAGGCCCCTGGACGATAACCCTGTCGGCGACGTACCACGTGGGTCGCACCTGCGGGACGCCAGGCCGGCGCCGCACGAGAGACGGGTCCAGGAAACGCACCGGCCGATAGTCGTGGTTCGGGTCCGGCACCGCCGCTCCGGCGGCCTGGTCTGGGGTCTCGCTCACCTGCTCCTCCTCGAGTGGGCACGCCTAGCGGCGGCGTGCAAGAGTCCTCGCCCCTCAGTCATGCGGGCAGATCGGTTCGTTCAGAGCTCGATGACCGGCGTGGCGACGGTGACGTCGCCGCCGTCGGGCAGGCGCACGAGCAGGCTGGTGGGGCCGCGGTCGACGCCGGTGAAGGCGAAGCGGCCGTCGTCGTCGGCGGTGGTGGTGCGCTCGCCGTCCGGCTGCCTCAGCTCGACGACGAGCGTCGCGGCGGGCGCGACCCAGCCGTCGAGGCGCACGTGGGTGCCGTCGTCGTCCGTGGACAGCGCGATCATCACGGTGAGGCGCTCGTGCGTGAACGTGATGGTGCGCGCCTCGAGCGGCGGGGCGTCGCCGCGCACGGACCCGGCGGGGGCCTCGATCTGCTGCAGCTCCATCACGTCTGCCTCGAGCCGTGCGAGCGTCATCGCGAAGAGCGACCGCTCGACGAGCCCCTGGGGCACGGGGTCGACCACCTCGACGGCGCGTCCGAGCCGCCCCAGGACGGCGACGTCGCGCGCGTCCAGGGCCTCGTCCTCACCGGGCACGGGCTCGCCCCACGCGTTCTCGTGCTTCTGGCTCATGTCCACGAGGCCTCCCCATGCTCCGTGAGGACGGCGCGCAGCTTCGCCAGGCACCGTCCCCGTGTGGCGCCGATGCTTCCCACCGGCATGCCGATCGACGCCGAGATCGCCTTGTAGTCCGGGCGGTCGGCGAGCGAGACGAGTCGCAGCAGCTCCTGGCAGCGCTCCGGGAGCCGGCGGAGCGACGACCAGAGGATCCGGTCGCGCTCGTCGGTCAGCACCTCGGCCTCCGGGCCCGGGCGGGCGTCCGGCAGCGCCGCGGCGCCCTCGGTCACGTCGTCCGGCAGCTCGGTGCGGCGGCGCAGGTCCGCACGCCCCTTGCGCACCGTCTCCCAGGCGGCCCGCCGGGCCGTCACGAGGAGCCACTTCAGCACGGCCTTCGGCTCGGCGATCGTGTCCGCGTGCCGCACGAGCGCCGCCCACGTGGACTGCACCACGTCGTCGGCGACGTCCCGGTCGACGCCCTGGGCGCGCACCGTGTGCCACAGCAACGGCGTCGCCTCCCGGACCAGGTCCGACAGGGCGTCGGTGCGGCCCTCCCGGAACTCCAGGACCGCCCGCGCGGCCCGGTCGCCCAGGCTCTCGTCGGCGTCGGGCGTCCCACCGAGTGGTTCCTCAGCGGCTCGTGTCATGGCTGTTCGCACCTCGTGAGGGCTCGTCGAGAAGCCGGGGCTGCCGCGCCCCGGGGCCTCCGAGCCTACGGCGCGGCCCGACGACGCGGCAGGAGGAAGTTGCATGGACATGCACGGACCTCCTCCGGCAGCGCTCGTGCGGTGCTGCGTACTCGTCATCGCACGGAAAGAGGACGACCCGCACCGCGTGATACACCGGGGCCCATCCGACCGGGCGGCCGCTCCGAACCACCTCCGAGCGCGGGACCACCCCGCGCCCGACAGAAGAAGGAGCAGCCACCATGGGCTCGTCCGCGAACCGTCTCCTCGCCGCAGTCTTCGGCGCCGTCTACCTGCTGGTCGGCCTCGCCGGGTTCGTCGTCACCTCGGGCGTCGGCTTCGCCGCCACGGAGGGCGAGAAGCTCCTGTTCTTCGAGGTGAACCCGCTGCACAACATCATCCACGTCGCGATCGGAGCCGCTCTGCTCCTGGCCTCGCGCTCGGTCGCGGCGGCCAAGAGCGTCAACGTGACCGTCGGCGCGGTCTACCTGCTGGTCGGCGTCCTCGGCCTCTTCCTCGTCGGCACCGGCGCGAACATCATCGCGCTGAACGGCGCCGACAACGTGCTGCACCTGGCCAGCGCCCTCCTGCTGCTCGGCGTCGGGCTGGGCGCGGACCGCCGCGCCGAGACGGGCGTCGCGACGGCATGACCCGGACCGCGCCCCTGGCCCGCCTGCTCGTCGCGTTCGCGCTGGTCGGCGCCGGCCTGGTCAACATGGGCCTGGTGCGGGGCGCGTTCCCTCGCCCCCACGGCGTGTTCTCGCTGGTCGTCGGCGCGACCGAGCTCGTGGTGGCGGTGCTCGTCCTGCGCGGGACGCCGATACGCGGCGCCGATCCCGCCGTGCTCGCGCGGGTCGCCGTCGGAGCTCTCGCCGTGACGAGCGTCTTCGGGATCGCGCTGGGCGTCGCGGAGGGAACCCACGTCGGCGCGGCCGCCGCGGCGGCCTCCCTCCAGCTCGCCGCCGCCTGCGTGGTGGGAGCCACGGCCCGACCGGCGCGCGGCAGGCCGGACGCCGACCGGCCCGACGGGTCCCGGACCGGGCCCGCGGCGACGGCCGCCGGGAGGAGACCGCGCGCCGCCGTGTCGCTCGCGATCCTCTTCGCGGGTGCCGTGGCCGTCTCCACGGTCGCGTCCGCCGGCCTGACCGACACGGAGGCAGGCGCACGGGCCGTGCCCCACGGCGAGCACCACCTCCCGGACCTGCCCGGCCTCGAGGGTCATCACCACGGTCGATGACCCGGCCCACCGCCGCGTTCCGGTGGGACGCCGACGGCCCGGCACCCTCGCGGGTGCCGGGCCGTCGGCGGTGGTTCAGCGGGTCCCTGCCGGGATCACGCCTCGATCACGCCTCGTCGAGCAGCTTCGAGGTGCGCGACTGGTCGAGCGGGATGCCCGGGCCCATCGTCGTCGTCATCGTGGCCTTGGTGATGTACCGGCCCTTGGACGACGTCGGCTTGAGACGCAGGACCTCGTCGAGCGCGGCGGCGTAGTTCTCCACCAGCGCCTTCTCGTCGAAGGACGCCTTGCCGATGATGAAGTGCAGGTTCGAGTGCTTGTCGACGCGGAACTCGATCTTGCCGCCCTTGATGTCGGACACGGCCTTGGTCACGTCCATCGTCACGGTGCCGGTCTTCGGGTTCGGCATCAGACCACGGGGGCCCAGCACCTTGCCCAGACGACCGACCTTGCCCATGAGGTCCGGCGTCGCCACGGCGGCGTCGAAGTCGGTGTAGCCGGCCGCGACCTTGGCGATCAGGTCGTCGCCGCCGACCTCGTCGGCGCCGGCCGCCACGGCCTCCTCGGCCTTGGCGGCGTTCGCGAAGACGATCACGCGGGCCGTCTTGCCGGTGCCGTGCGGCAGGTTGACCGTGCCGCGGACCATCTGGTCGGCCTTGCGGGGGTCGACGCCCAGGCGGAACGCGACCTCGACGGTCGCGTCGTACTTGACCGTCGCGGTCTCCTTGGCGAGGCGGACCGCCTCGAGGGGGCTGTACAGGTTCTCGCGGTCGATCTTCTCGGCCGCGGCGCGGTACGCCTTGCTGCGCGTTGCCATCTGCTTCTCCTTCTGCAGTCGTGGTGAGCGGGTCCGCGCGGACCCTGCCACGTGCCCGACGTCGTTCGCCGGGACTTGGTCCGAGCCACCCGAACCGGACCGGACGGATCCGGTCAGGCGCGGGTGGCCCGGTCGCGGATCACTCCGCGACGGTGATGCCCATCGAACGAGCGGTGCCGGCGACGATCTTCATCGCGGCGTCGATGTCGTTCGCGTTGAGGTCCTGGAGCTTGGTCTGCGCGATCTCGCGGACCTGGTCCTGGGTGAGCTGCGCGACCTTGACGGTGTGCGGGGTCGCGGAGCCCTTGGCCACACCGGCGGCCTTCTTGATGAGCTCGGCGGCCGGCGGCGTCTTCGTGATGAACGTGAACGAGCGGTCCTCGTACACGGTGATCTCGACGGGGACGACGTTGCCGCGCTGCGACTCCGTGGCCGCGTTGTAGGCCTTGCAGAACTCCATGATGTTCACGCCGTGCTGACCGAGCGCGGGGCCGATCGGCGGGGCGGGCGTGGCCGCACCGGCCTTGATCTGGAGCTTGATGAGGCCGGAGACCTTCTTCTTGGGAGGCATGACTCTTCCCTGTCTTTCTTGTTCGTGGGCCGACGCCGTGGGCGATGACCCGGTTGCAGTACCGCGTCCGTCAGATCTTGGCGACCTGGTTGAACGACAGCTCGACCGGGGTCTCCCGGCCGAAGATGGAGACGAGGACCTGGAGCTTCTGGGCCTCGGCGTTGATCTCGGAGATCGTGGCAGGCAGCGTGTCGAACGGGCCGTCCGTGACGGTGACCGACTCGCCGACCTCGAAGTCGACCTCGACCGGGGCCTTCGCCGTCGCGCCCGACGCCGCCGCGGCGGCCTTGCCGGCCTCGGGGGCGGCCTCGACGAACACCGGCGCCAGCATCGAGTAGACCTCGTCGAGCGTCAGCGGCACGGGCTGGTGCGTGTGGCCGACGAAGCCGGTGACGCCCGGCGTGTGGCGCACGGCGCCCCACGACTCGTCCGTGAGGTCCATGCGCACGAGGACGTAACCGGGGATGCGGACGCGGCGGACGGTCTTCTTCTGCGCGTTCTTGATCTCGGTCACCTCCTCCATGGGGACCTCGATCTGGAAGATGTAGTCCTCCATGTTCAGGCTCTGGATGCGGTTCTCCAGGTTGGCCTTCACACGGTTCTCGTACCCGGCGTACGAGTGGATGACGTACCAGTCGCCGAGCTGTGAGCGCAGGGTGCGGCGGAACTCCTCGGCCGGGTCCTCGACGACGTCGCCGTCGGCGTCCGCCGGGCGCTCGTCCTCGGCGGCCTCGTCGGCGTCCGTGTCCTCGGCGTCGGTCTCGTCGGGGGCGACCTCGACGGCCTCCTCGGGCGCCGCGTCCGTGGCGGGGTCCGCGGGCACGTCGAGGTCAGCCGCGGCGCCGTCGGCGTCGGGCTGGGTGGGGTCGACGTTCTCCGTCTGGTCCAGCGGATCCTGGGACACGAACGAACCTGCTTTCTGGAATCTGCTTGCTTCGGGGGCGGGCGTCCGGCGGCGTGCCGAGGTCAGTCGCCGAAGAGGGCGAGGACGCCCAGTCCGATGACCCAGTCGAGGGCCACCACGAACAGCATGACCACGGTGACGAACACCAGCACCACGATCGTGTAGTTGACCAGCTCCGAGCGGGTCGGGGTCACGACCTTGCGGAGCTCCGCGACGACCTGGCGCACGAAGAGCGCGATGCGCGCGAACAGGTTCGGGCGCTTGCCGGTGGCGGACGTGCCACCGCCGGGCGTCCCCACGGCCTCAGCCGGTGACTCGCTCACTCGTCTACCCCGTTTCGCGTTCCCGCCGCGGCCGCGCCACCTGCCGGCGACGCACCCACGGCACTGACTCCTGGCGTTCCGGGGTCATGCGGATGGCCCCGCTGCGCGCGGCCCCGCGGGGGATCACGCTGGCAGGGTAGACAGGACTCGAACCTGCAACCTGCGGTTTTGGAGACCGCTGCGCTACCAATTGCGCCACTACCCTTCGTGCTCGACGCCCCTGTCGCCACGCTCGAACCACCCCGGAAGGGCGCGTTCGATCTTGGCGGGCATCAACCACCGAGGGACAACTGTACGCGACGCGGAGGGCTGGGTCGAACCACGCCCGCACCACGCCCGCACCACCGCCCGCACCACGCCCGAACCTCGGCCCGGCCGCCCGCCGTCCACCGATCGGTGGACGCCCGGTCCCGTCGTCCGAGGCTCCCGCGGGACCCGCCGCGAGGGCGACGCTCGACGCATGACCTCGACGACGACACCCTCCCCGGCTCCCCCGCCGGCCGCCCCGCGCGGGCGTCCCGGCGATCCTTCCCCCGGCGCACCGGGCACTTCCGGCGCCGTCGTCCGCGTCCGCGGGCTCGCGAAGCGCTACGGGGCCAAGCAGGCGGTCGACGGGCTGGACCTCGACCTCGCGACGGGCGAGATCGTCGCCGTGCTCGGCCCCAACGGCGCGGGCAAGACGACGACGATCGAGATCCTCGAGGGGTTCCGCGACCGCGACGGCGGCGAGGTGCGCGTGCTCGGCGAGGACCCCGCCCGGGGCGGACGCGCATGGCGCGCGCGGCTCGGCGTCGTCGCGCAGGACTCGCGGGACCAGGCCGAGCTCACGGTCGCGGAGTCCGTGCGCTCCACCGCCCGCTACTTCCCGGCGCCCCGCGACCCCGACGAGGTCGTCGAGGCCGTGGGCCTCGCGCCCCAGGCGAGCGCACGGGTGCGCTCCCTGTCGGGCGGGCAGCGGCGCCGGCTCGACGTCGCGCTCGGCGTCGTCGGCCACCCGGAGCTGCTCTTCCTCGACGAGCCGACGACCGGGTTCGACCCGCAGGCCCGGCGCACGTTCTGGGACCTCGTCCTGCGCCTGCGGGACGCCGGCACGACCATCCTGCTCACCACGCACGACCTCGCCGAGGCCGCGCACCTGGCCGACCGCGTCGCCGTCGTGCGCGACGGGCGCGTCGTCGCGGAGGGGACGCCGGAGGCGCTCGGCGGCCCCGACGCCCGCACCCCCCGGGTGACCTGGACCGCCGACGGCGTCCCGCACGCCGAGCGCACCGACGCCCCGACCGCGTTCGCCGCGCACCTCATGGCGACCGTCGCCGGCACCGACGGCGAGGTCGCCGACCTGTGCATCACCCGCCCCAGCCTCGAGGACGTCTACCTGGGGCTGCTGACCTCGGAGGACGACCGATGAACACCACGGACCAGGTCTCGACACGCCGGGACGCCGGCCCCACGGGCCCGGCCGTCGCGACGGCGGCCTGGGTGGGCAGGGGCGGACGGCTGCCCGGCGTCGCCCGGCTCACCCTGGTGCGGGCGGGCGTGGAGCTGCGCCAGTTCTGGCGCGAGCGCGACGCCGTGATCTTCGTGTTCGCCTACCCGATCGTCATGCTGGCGATCTTCGCGTCGGTGTTCGGGAGCGAGGACCAGGGCACCGAGGTCGCCCAGATCGGCTTCGCCCAGTACTTCCTGCCCGGCATGGTCGCGACCGGCATCATGCTCACCAGCTTCCAGTCGCTGGCCGTCTCCATCGCCGTGGAGCGCGACGACGGCACGCTGCGCCGCCTGCGGGCCACTCCCCTGCCGGTGACCGCGTACGTGGGCGGCAAGGTGGCGCTGACGCTCGCGACGTCGGTCGTGCAGACGGCCCTGCTGCTGGCCGTCGCGGCCCTCGCCTTCGACGTCCCGCTGCCCACGGACGCCGGCCGCTGGGTCACGTTCGCCTGGGTGTTCGTGCTCGGCGCCGCCACCGGCACGGTCTGCGGCGTCGGGTTCTCGTCCCTGCCCCGGTCCGGCCGGTCCGCGAGCGCCGTCGTGACGCCGGTCGTGCTGGTGCTGCAGTTCATCTCCGGCGTGTTCTTCGCGTTCTTCGCCCTGCCGGGCTGGATGCAGACCCTGGCCTCGGTGTTCCCCCTCAAGTGGATCGCGCAGGGCATGCGGTCCGTGTTCCTCCCGGAGGAGATGGCGGCGCTCGAGACGAGCGGGTCCTGGCAGCACCCCGCGACCGCTGCTGTACTGGTCGCATGGCTGATCGTGGGGCTCGTCGTCGGGGTGCGCACCTTCCGGTGGCGGCGCCGTGACGACGGCTGACGACGCCCCCGGCGCGGGGGACGGCACCGCGGCGGGCCCGGGGGCCGACGACGAGGTCGCGCGGGTGACGTCCGACCCGTGGGACCGGCAGGTCGTGTGGTGGGACGTCGGGTTCGTGCTCATCGTGCTGCTCACCGCCTCGGCGATGGCGCTCGGCGGGGGCACCGACGCCCGCGGGCTGTGGACCGCGTACGCGGCGATGGCGGTGATGCTCGTCGGCTACGCGGTGTGGGGCGCCCCCGCGGCGCGCAGCCGCGACCAGCGCCGGGCGCTGGCCTACACGGTCGTGCTGGTCGCGACGACCGCGGTCGCCGTCGCCCAGGGCGGCCTGGCCACGTTCCTGCTGTTCGCGTCGTTCACGCAGCTCTGGATGCTCCTCGAGCCGCCGCGCCGCGCCGTCGTGGCCAGCGTCGCGCTCGGCGTCGCGACCACGTTCGCGATCGCGGCCCAGCAGGGTTTCGACGTCCCGACGCTGATCGAGGCCGCACCGCAGATGGGCATCGCGATCGCGTTCTCCGTGCTGCTCGGGCTCTGGTTCGCCGCGACGATGCGCCGCTCGGAGGAGCGCGCTCGCCTGCTGCACGAGCTGCGCCGGGCTCAGGCGGAGCTCGCGGAGTCGCACCACGCCGCGGGCGTGACGGCGGAGCGCGAGCGCATCGCCCGGGAGATCCACGACACCCTGGCGCAGGGCTTCACGAGCGTGGTGACGCAGGCGCAGGCGGCGACGGCGGCCCTCGACCGGGGCGAGCAGGACCGTGCCCGTGAACGGCTCGTGGTCGTGGAGCAGACCGCGCGGGACAACCTCGCGGAGGCCCGCGCGCTCGTCGCCGCCTTCGCGCCCGTGCCCCTGCAGGGCTCGACGCTCGCGGAGGCGCTGCGCCGGCTGGCCGACCGGTTCACCGCCGAGACGGGCACGCCCGTGCTGCTGGACGTGGCCGGCGCGACGGCCCCGGCCCGCGCCGGCGGCGCCACCGGCCACGCGGCCGCCGACGTGGTGCTGCTGCGCGCGGCGCAGGAGGCCCTGGCGAACGTGCGGCGGCACGCCGGGGCCCGGAGCGTGGCGATCCGGCTGACGCGCGACGGCGGCGGGGCGCCCGACGTCCGGCTCGAGGTGACCGACGACGGCCGCGGCCTGCCGCCCGGCCAGGTCGACGGGCTCGGGCTGGCCGGGATGCGCGAGCGCGTGTCCGCGGTGGGCGGCACCCTCGCCGTCGAGCCCGGCGAGGGCGGCGGCACGCGCGTCGAGGTGCACGTGCCGGTCTCGGGCGGTGCGGCATGACGGGCCCGCGGACGGGCGCGACGGTGCGCGTGCTGGTCGCCGACGACCACCCGGTGGTGCGCTCGGGGATCATCGGGATGCTCGACGGCGAGCCCGACGTCGAGGTGGTGGGCGAGGCCCCGGACGGCGAGGTGGCGGTGGCGCTGGCCGGCGAGCTGGCGCCCGACGTCGTGCTCATGGACCTGCGCATGCCGCGCCTCGACGGCGTGGGCGCGACGGCGCGCATCGTCGCGGCGGCGCGCGGCGCCGGGCCGAGCGTCGTCGTCCTCACGACGTACGACACGGACGCCGACATCCTGCGCGCGGTCGAGGCGGGGGCGACGGGCTACCTGCTCAAGGACACCCCGCGCGACGAGCTCGTGGCGGGCGTGCGCGCCGCCGCGCGCGGCGAGACGGTGCTGGCGCCGGGCGTCGCGACCCGGCTCGTGACGAGCGTGCGCACCGCGGCGGAGCGGCCCACCGCGCGCGAGGCCGAGGTGCTGGGCCTGGTGGCGCGCGGTCTGTCCAACGCCGCCGTCGGGCGGGAGCTGTTCATCGCGGAGGCCACGGTGAAGACGCACCTGCTGCGGGCGTTCGCGAAGCTGGGCGTCGACGACCGCACGGCGGCCGTGACCGTGGCCCGCGAGCGCGGCTGGCTGCCCTGATCGGGCCGTCGCCCGCGAAGTCGGGGCAGACTGGCGCCGTGCGCGATCTGGCGAAGCTCCCCAAGGCTCACCTGCACCTGCACTTCACGGGGTCGATGCGGGTGCCCACCCTCCGCGACATGGCGGTCGGGCACGGCGTGCGGCTGCCCGGCGCCCTGCTGGACGGCGACCCGCTGCGGGTGCCGGCCGACGAGCGCGGCTGGTTCCGCTTCCAGCGCCTCTACGACGCGGCCCGCGCGTGCGTGCGCTCGGAGGCGGACATGCGCCGCCTGGTCGACGAGGCCGCGGCGGACGACGCCGCCGAGGGGTCGCGACGGCTCGAGATCCAGGTGGACCCGACGTCGTACGCGCCGTTCGTCGGCGGCATCACGCCGGCGGTCGAGATCGTGCTCGACGCCGCGCGGGCCGCGAGCGCCGCGCACGGCGTCGAGGTGGCGGTGGTCGTGGCCGCCTCGCGGATGCGGCACCCGCTGGACGCGCGCACGCTCGCCCGCCTCGCGGCCCGGTACGCGGGCGAGGGCCCCGGCGAGGTGGTGGGCTTCGGGTTGAGCAACGACGAGCGGCGCGGCGACACCGCGGAGTTCGCCGCCGCGTTCCGGATCGCGCGCCGCGCCGGCCTGGCGTCGGTGCCGCACGGCGGCGAGCTGCTCGGGCCGTCGCACGTCCGCGACGTCGTCGACGCCCTGCACCCCGACCGGCTGGGCCACGGGGTGCGCGCCGGGGAGGACCGGGCGCTGCTCGCCGAGCTCGTGGAGCGCGAGGTCGCCCTGGAGGTGTGCCCCGCCTCGAACGTCGGCCTCGGCGTCTACGCCGACACGTCCCAGGTGCCGCTGCGGCCCCTGGTCGAGGCCGGGGCCCGCGTGGCGCTCGGCGCGGACGACCCCCTGCTCTTCTCCTCCCGGCTGCTCGACCAGTACGTCGCCGCGCGCGAGGTGCACGGGTTCACCGACGCCGAGCTGGCCGACCTGGCGCGGTCGTCGGTGCGCGCGAGCCGCGCCTCGGAGGGGACGCGGCGCCGCCTGCTCGCCGACGTCGACGCCTGGCTCGCGGACCCCGACCCGGGGCCGGGCACCGGGGCCGACGCGCTCTCATCTGCGTCTCATCCGCCCGCGGGATGATCCGGGCATGGCTGAACGGTCCGGACGTCGGTGGCGCGCCGCGGTGCCCTGGATGCTCGGGGTGGCGCTGGTCGCACTGATCGGCGGGGTCCTCGCCGCCGCCCTGGCGTCCGAGCCCGAGGACCGGGACGTGGGCGGCGTGGTGGTCGTCTCCCCCACGCCCGACCCGGCGTCGCCGACGCCCGACCCGTCCGGGGAGCCGACGCCGTCCGGGAGCCCCTCGCCCACGCCGACGCGCACGTCCGACGACGGCGGCGTCGCGCCCGTCCCGCCCACGGACGACGACGATGACGACGACGGGCCCGACGACGATGACGACGACGGCCCGGACGACGACGACGCCCCCGACACGGACAAGGACGACTGATGGCGCGAGCCCCGCGGCCCCAGGGCGGGCCCACCGTCCGCACGCGCATCCTGGCCGTCCTCCTCGCCCTCACCGCCCTCGCGCTCGCGCTGGCCGGCGCCACCGCGTACCTCCTCACGTACGACCACGTGGACGACCGCATCGACGCCGACCTCTCCGAGAGCGCGCAGGAGCTGCAGACCCTGGGCGCGTCCGGGGTCGACCCCGTGACCGGCGACCCGTTCTCCTCCGCGGAGGAGGTGGTGATCGCCGCCATCCAGCTCGACGTGCCGGCCCGGCACGAGGGCGTGCTCGGCCTGCGCACCGGCAAGCGGCCGCTCGTCTCCCAGCAGGCCGTGGAGGTGCACCTGCAGGACGACCCCGAGCTCGTCGCGGCGGTGACCCCGCTGCTCACGTCCCAGACGGCCGTGCTGCGCACGATCGGCACCTCGACGACCGACTACCGGGTGCTCGTCGCGCCCGTCGCCCCGGTGACGGCGTCGGGCGACCCCGCCGCCCTCGTCCTCGCCTACGACCGGAACGCCGAGCACGCCGAGACGCAGGCCGTCTTCCGCGGCTACCTGCTCGTCGCGCTCGCGGCGCTGGTCGTGACGGGGGTCGTCGGGTGGCTGCTCGCCGGGCGCCTGCTGCGCCCGATCCGGGTGCTCGCGCGCACGGCCCAGCAGATCGGCGAGTCGGACCTGTCCGCCCGGATCCCGGAGTCGGGCAACGACGACCTCACCCACCTCACCCGAGCCTTCAACGGGATGCTCGACCGGCTCGAGGGCTCGTTCGAGTCGCAGCGCCGCCTGCTCGACGACGTCGGGCACGAGCTGCGCACCCCGCTGACGATCGTGCGCGGGCACCTCGAGCTGATGGACACCGCCGACCCCGCGGACGCCGCCGAGACGCGGGTGCTCGCCCTCGACGAGCTCGACCGGATGCACCGCCTCGTCGACGACCTGGTCACCCTCGCGACCGTCGGGCAGCCCGACTTCGTGCGGCCGGCGCCCGTGGAGCTGGGCCGGCTCACCGACGACGTGCTCGACAAGGCGCGCACGCTCGGCGAGCGCACCTGGCTGGTCGACTCGCGCACCGACGCCCGCACCATGGCGGACGCGCAGCGCCTCACCCAGGCCTGGCTGCAGCTCGCCGCCAACGCGGTGAAGTTCTCCGCGCCCGGCTCCGTGGTGGCGATCGGGTCGCGCACGACGCCGGACGGCGCACGCGTGCGTCTGTGGGTGCGCGACGAGGGCGTCGGCATCGGGCCCGACGACCTGGAGCGCATCTTCGACCGCTTCGCGCGGGGCGAGCACGACGGCGAGCGGCGGGAGGGCTCCGGGCTCGGCCTGGCGATCGTCGCCGCCATCGCCGAGGGGCACGGCGGCGAGGTCACGGTCGAGTCCGCCCCAGGCCGGGGCTCCACGTTCGCGGTCGTCGTGCCGGTGCTGCCGGTCCCCGACGCCGGCCCCGACCCGGCCCCCGGCCGCGCCGTGCCCCCCGTCGGCCGGACCGCGCCGACCGCGCGGTCCGCGCCCACCCCCGAGCTGCCCCCGCGCACCGCCCCCGACCGGGAAGGACCCGCCACGTGAGCCAGATCCTCATCGCCGAGGACGAGACGCGCATCGCGTCGTTCGTCGCGAAGGGGCTGCGCGCCTCCGGCTACGCGAGCACCACGGTCGCGACCGCGCGGGAGGCGTTCGACCTCGCGTCGTCGGGCGACTTCGACCTCATGGTGCTCGACCTCGGGCTCCCCGACCAGGACGGGTTCACCGTGCTGCGCCGGCTGCGCGAGGCCAAGGTGACCCTGCCGGTCATCATCCTCACCGCGCGCACCTCCGTGGCGGACACGGTGGCCGGCCTCGAGGGCGGCGCCGACGACTACATGCCCAAGCCGTTCCGCTTCGAGGAGCTGCTGGCGCGCATCCGGCTGCGCCTGCGGGCCGAGCCGGCGGGCGAGGTCACCGTGCTCAGCCACGGCGACCTCAGCCTCGACCTGCGCACCCGCCGGGCCACCGCCGCCGGCGTCGAGGTGGACCTGTCCGCGCGCGAGTTCGCGCTCGCCGAGGCGTTCCTGCGCAACGCCGGGCAGGTGCTCAGCCGCGAGCAGCTGCTCTCGCGCGTGTGGGGGTACGACTTCGACCCCGGCTCCAACGTGGTGGACGTGTACGTGCGCTACCTGCGCAACAAGCTCGGCGCCGAGCGGTTCGTCACCGTGCGCGGCATGGGGTACCGCCTGGCCTGACGACGCCGCCGGCCGTCCCTCGTGGTGAGGGCGGACGGCGGCGAGGTGCGCGAGGGCGGGACGGTCAGTCCGTGGAGGCTGCCGTCGGGGCGGTCCTCGCCGACTGCGGGGTCACCGGGCTGACCGGGGACGCCGCGGTCTGCGCGGTCGGGGCCGTCTGGGCGGTCGGAGCGGTCTGGGCGGTCTGGGCGGACGGCGCCGTGCTCGCGGTCTGCGTCGTGGGCGCCGTCGCCGGCGTGGCGACCGAGCCCGCCGTCACGGTGGTGATGGACGTGCCGTTCTGCACCGCCGCGGGCGACGGGCTCGCGGGCGACGCCGCGGCCGACGCCGTCGAGGAGGCCCCGTCGTCGCCCACCTGGACGGCGTCGGCGACGACCGCGTCGGTCGGCGTGCGGTCGAACGTGCCCTGCGCCGCGGCGACGCCGGCCCCCAGGCCGACCGCGCCCAGCGCGCCGGTGACGATCCATGCGCTGCGTGCCTTCATCGTGCTGCTCCTTCGTCGGTGCGGGTGGTGCATGGTTCCCGGCGGGCTTCTCCCGCCGACTGGTTCCCAGCCTCCGCGGCCACCGTGAGAGGGCCGGGAGGCGTGGATGAGAGGGCTCTCAGACTGCGGCGGCCTCCGCGGCGAGGCGCTCGGCGACGTCGAGGAGCGCCCCGGCGGCCGCCGCGTCCTCCGCGCCCGCGGCGAGCGAGACGACGACGGCAGCAGCCCGGGCGCGGAGCAGGGTCGGCTCCACCGCGCGGCCGAAGACGTCGAGGCAGCGGTCCACCAGCCCGCCCACGCCCGCGTACGCGGCCGGGTCGAGCGAGGGCAGCACCGCCAGGTGCGCGACGGCGCACGCCAGGTCGTCCACGAGGTGCCCCGGGCCCAGCGTGTCGACGTCGAGCACGGCGCCGACGCGGGGGCGGTCCCCGGCGCCGACGACGGGGTCCAGCAGCAGGTTGGCGGCGTGCAGGTCGCCGTGCGTCGTCACGAGCGGGCCGGGGTCGCCCGCGGCGACGACGGCACCGATCGCCTCGCGCAGCGCGGCGAGCCGGGCGGCGTCGACCCCGTGCACGGTGGCGAGCGAGCCGAGGTAGTGGGCCGACCGGTCGGCCCAGGCCGGACGGCGCGGCAGGGCGAGACCCGCGCGCGGCAGCGAGGTCACGACCCGCAGCAGCTCCGCCGGGTCGACGCACGCGGGCTGGTCGGCGGCAGGCGTGCGCGCGACGAGCTCCGCGACGGACTCCCCCGGCACCTCGTCGAGCAGGACGACGCCGTCGGCGGACCAGGACCTGACCCGCGGCCCGGCCACGCCGCCCGGGCGCGCGGCGAAGAGCGCGTGCCGCCGCACGAGGTCGTCGACGCGGGCCGGGCGGACCACCTTGACGTACGCGGCGCCGTCGGCCGTGCGCGCCCGGAGCACCGCGCGCCGCAGCGGGCGGTAGGTGACGGTCTCGAGGGACAGCAGCGGGCCGTCGGCGCCGGCTGCCCGCAGCCGCTCCGCGACCCGGTCGGGCGTGCTCCCCGCCGCCAGACCGGGCAGTGCCGGGTCGTGCGGGTGGCGCCACACGTGCACCGAGCGCCTCCCGTCGTCGAGGCGCACGACGCCGGGGCCGAGGCCGCCGTCCCGGTCGGCACGGTCGGCACGGTCCCGGTGGTCGCCACGGGCGCGGCGGAACGCGGACGTGCGGGCGCTCGTCGCGAACAGGTGCTCCGGCCCGCGGACCGTGCGGCCGCCGACGTCGCGCCCGGCCACGACGTCGTACGCCACGGTCACCTCGGCCCCGGGGCGCGCGTGCACCTGCCGCACCGACCACGACTCGAGCGTGGCGCCGTCGGCCGCGAGCGCCGCGCCCAGGACGTCTGCGACAGCATCGCCGGTGAGGAGGTCGAGCCAGGCGCGGTGGTCCGCGGGCCGGGTCGGGGTGGGGCTGGTCGGGGTGGGGCTGGTCGGAGCGGGGCTGGTCGGCACGTCGCCATCCGAGCGGTCGCGCGCGTGCCCCGGGTGAGACGTCGATGAGAGGACTCTCATCCGCCCCGGCCGGCCGGACGGTGCGGGCCCGGTCAGAGGAGCGGTCGGAGGGAGCGGTCAGAGGGAGACGTCGTCGAGCCCGAGCCACGCGGCGAGGTCCGCGAGCTCGGCGCGCACCGCCTGCGACACGTCGGGGTCGAACGGCAGGTCCTCGTGGATCGCGTCCACCCGGAGCACGCCCGCCTTGCGGTCGGCGGTGGCGTCGACCTTGCCGACGAACCGGTCCCCGTGCAGCACGGGCAGCGCGAAGTAGCCCCAGCGACGTCGGTCGCGCGGCTTGTACATCTCGAGCACGTAGTCGAAGTCGAAGACCTCCAGGAGCCGGGCGCGGTCGTGCACCAGGGCGTCGAACGGCGAGAGCACCGCGGTGCGCCCCTCGAACGGCTCGTCGACGGCGTCGAGCGCCGCCGGGTCGACGAGCCACGTCCGCTCGGTGCCCTCCACCGTGGCCGGCGTGCCCGCCAGGTCCACGTGGTCCTCGTCCCCCGGCAGACCGGGCAGGCGGGCCTGGGTGATCCCCCGTGCCCGCACGCGGCGCGCGACCCGTTCGCGCGCCGCCTCCGCGCGCGGCAGCGGCTCGACGTCCGGGTACACGCGCTCGGCCAGGTCCCACAACCGGTCGCGGCCCCGCCGCCCGCAGACGGCGACGTCACCGTGCAGGTTCGCGAACTCCAGCATCTGCGTGACGTTGCGGTGCCCGGTCCAGCCGGAGGAGCGCCAGGGCCGCACGCTGGTGTCCGGGACGTCGCGGGCGACGAGCGGCCCGTCGGCCTCGAGCAGGCGCAGGACGTCGTCGAGGAACGGCGCGTTGTCGTGGAACCAGCTCGAGCGCCAGTCCCCGAACGGCCACCGGCGCATCTGCTCGAGGTAGAGCGGCAGGTCCTCCGTCGGCCGCACCGTGCCGCCGAGGCGGAAGAGCATCCGGTCGGCGAGCGCGTCCTCGACGGCGCCGGGCCACGTCGTGCGGCCGAGCCTCGACCACGGCACGAGGTCGACCGCGGGCGCGACGGCGGTCGTCGGGTCGACCGGGAGCACCATCAGGTGCTCGACCGTCGCGAGGAGGTCGTCCGGGCGGTGGGCGTCGAGCAGCTGGGCACGCACCGCGATGCGGCGGGCCTGGTCTCGCGTCAGCCGCACGGGCGTGCCCGCGGCTCGGTCGGTGACCACCCGACGACGGTAGCGCCGGGTCCCGACACCCGGGCGGCTACCCGCGGACGTCCGCCACGGCCGCCGCGACGGACCTGCCCGCGGCGACCACCTGGTCGAGCACGGCGAGGGTCGCCGGCCCGGGCGCGCCGCCGGTCGTGCGGTGCCGGGCGACGATCTGTCGCGTCCCCAGCCCCGGCAGCGCGACGACCTGCACGGCGTCGGGCAGGAGGTCCCCCGCCGCGAGCGCCGGGACGACGGCGACGCCGAGGTCGGCGGCGACCAGCGCGAGGGCGACCGCGTAGTCGTCGTACCGGTGCGTCAGCGGCGTCGTCGCCCCCGAGGCGGCGTGCGCCCGCTGCACCACCCGGTCGGCGGCGTGCCCCGGTTCCGCCCCGAGCCAGGTGGCGTGCCGCAGGTCGGTCAGCCGCTCGGGCACGGGGCGGTCGGCGGGCAGCACGACCAGCCACGGCTCGTCCAGGACCGGCACGTCGCGCATCCCCGCCGGGGTGGTCCGCCCGATGGCGCTCTCGGTCTCGGTGAGGATCAGGTCGAGGTCGCCGCGGCGCAGGTCCCGCTGCGCGGCCTCGCCCTCCGTCTGGCACAGGTGGACGTCGAGGCCGGGGGCGGTACGCGCCAGCCGGCCGGCGAGGGGGGCGAGGAGGCCGCCGACCAGGGTGGGCGACGCCCCCACGGCGACCGTCCCGCTCGGCTCGCCCGCCAGCTCCGCGAGGGCCCGACGCGTGTCGGTGAGCTCGGCCTCGATGCGCTCTGCCGCCGCGACGACCAGCCGGCCGGCGGGCGTGAGGACGGCCCCGGCCGGCTGCCGGTCCACGAGCCGCTGGCCGGACTCCGCCTCGAGGCGCGCCACCTGCTGCGAGACCGCCGACGGGGAGACGCCGAGCGCCTCGCCGGCGGCCACGATGCCGCCGTACCGGTGGACGGCGAGGAGGGTGGCCAGCCGGCGCGGGTCCAGGTGCATCGGGGAACCGTGGTGCATCGGAAAATCTTAAGGCAGACCTCGGCAGACTTCGATTGATCTGCACGACGCCCCGGCGCACGATGGGCCGGTGCCGACGTCGACCCTCCCGCCCCGACCCGTCCGCGGGCACGCCCCGGCCCGAACCGGCGCCGCCCTCGTCGCCGCGGGCGCGCTGCTCTGGGGCACGGGCGGGGTCGCGGCCGCGACGATCGGCGCCCACAGCGCGATGCCGCCCACCGCGGTCTCCGCGCTGCGCCTGCTCGGCGGCGGACTGGCCGTGCTCGCGGTCACCGCGGCCACCGGACAGCTCCGGCGCGTCCCCCGGACCCTGGCCTCCGTGCGGCACGTGGCGCTCACCGCCGCGCTGACCGCCGTCTTCGGGGCCGCCTACTTCCAGTCCGTCGCGCACGTGGGCGTCGCCGTCGCGACCGTGGTCGCCCTGGGCGCGGCGCCGCTGGTCGTGACGGCCCGCTCCGCCGTCCGCGCGCGCCGGCTCCCGCGCGTCCCGGTGCTCGCGGCGCTCGCGACGTCCGTCGTCGGGCTCGCGCTCGTCAGCGGCGTGCGCCCCGTCGCGGGCACGACCCGGGACCTGGCGTGGGGCCTCGCCCTCGCGCTCGTGGCCACCGTCGCGTTCGCGGCGACGACCGTGGTCAACCGGCGCGTGCTGCCGGGGCTGGGCCCTGCCCCGCTGCTCGGGACGTCGTTCACCCTGGCGGGCCTCGTGTCGCTGGTGCCCGCCGCCGGTGCAGGCCTCGCCCTCGGCTCCCTCGACGCCACCGCGTGGTGGACGCTCGCCTTCCTCGCCCTCGTGCAGACCGCCGTCGGCTACCTGGCGTTCTACGCCGGGCTGCAGCGCGGCGTCGGCGCCACGTCGGCGGCGCTGCTCTCGCTGCTGGAGCCCGTGGGGGCCGCCGTCCTCGCGGTCGTCGTGCTGGGCGAGGCCCTGACGCCCGCGGCGGTGCTCGGCATCGCCCTGGTCCTCGGAGCCGTGCTGCTCGCCCGGGACCGGCCGGCGACGCCCCGCCCCCGGGCGGGTGCCCGTCCGCCCGCGGATGGTCCCCCGGGACGACCCGGGACGGCACCCCGGGCGGACGCGCGGGAGGGCGCCGCGGCGTAGCGTGCCGGGCATGGACCGCGGCCCGCTCGACCGGTGGCGCCCCCGGCTGTTCCTCGCGGTGGCGATGGCCGTCGTCGTGACGGTCGGGACGTTCGGGGCGTCGCACTGGCAGCCCGGGGCCCGCGACGTCGACGCGCTGGGGCTGCTGCTCGCGCTCGTCGGGCCGGTCGTGCTGCTCGCGCTGCCCCGGCGGCCGGTCCTCGCGGTGGTGCTCGCGGTCGGAGCCGTCGGCACGTACCTCGCGCTCGGCTATGCCTGGGGGCCGGCGCTGGGCGGCACGGTCGGCGTCCTGGTCATGGTGCTCCTCACCGGGCAACCCGCCCGGGCGCGGGTCGTCGCCTGGTCGGGGGCGCTGCTGATGTGGGGCGTCGTGGTGGGCGCGGCCGCCCTGCGCGACGACGGGACCCGCGTCGGCGGCCTGCTCGGGGGTGCCGCCTGGACCGCCGTCGCGCTGCTGGTCGCCACGGGCATCCGCGAGCGGCTGGCCCGGGCCGCCGCCTGGCGGGCCGCCCGCGCGGACCGGGAGCGGACCGCCGTCGCCACCGAGCGCCTCCGCATCGCACGCGAGCTGCACGACGTCCTCGCCCACTCCCTGTCCGCGATCAACGTGCAGGCGGGCGTCGGCCTGCACCTCCTGGACCGCGACGTCGACCAGGCGCGCTCCGCGCTCGCGTCCATCAAGACCACGAGCCGCGACGCGCTCGACGAGGTGCGCGCCGTGCTCGGCGTCGTCCGCGGCGAGGGCGACGGCGGCGACGGCGACGGTGTCACCCCGCCGACCGACGCCCCCGAGCCGCGCACGCCCACCTGGGACCTCGCCGCCCTCCCCCGCCTGGCGGAGCCGCTGCGGGCCCGCGGCGTGACCGTGCGCTTCGACGTCGACCCGGTGCTCCGGCCGTCGGGGGCCGTCCCCGCGCACGTCGCGGGCGTGGCGTACCGCGTGGTGCAGGAGTCGCTCACCAACGTGGGCCGGCACGCGCCGCGGGCGCGGACCGTCGTCGTGCGCGTCGCCCGCGACGACGACCTGCTGCGCGTCACGGTGGACGACGACGGCGGTCCGGTCGGTGCGCACGACGGGGACGCGGCCGGCTACGGCCTGCGCGGCATGCGCGAGCGGGTCGAGGGCGCGGGCGGCGCGCTCGCCGCCGGGCCCGCCGCACGCGGGTTCGCCGTGGCCGCGACCATCCCGCTGCCCACCGACGTGTCAGACGCGCAGCCTGCTCGGGCACCACAGGGGTCTGACAGCTCGCAGGAGGATGCATGATCCGGGTGCTGCTCGCCGACGACCAGGCGCTGGTGCGCGGCGGCTTCCGCGCGCTGCTGGACGCCGAGGCCGACATGACCGTCGTGGGCGAGGCCGCGACCGGCGACGAGGCCGTGCGCCTCGCGCTGCGGCTGCGGCCCGACGTCGTGCTCATGGACGTGCGGATGCCCGGGGCGGACGGGCTGGAGGCGACCCGGCGCATCGTCGCCGACCCGGGCGCGGCCGGCGTGCACGTGGTGGTCGTGACGACGTTCGAGCTGGACGAGTACGTGGCCGAGGCCATCCGCGGTGGCGCGAGCGGCTTCCTCGTCAAGGACACGGAGCCCGCCGACCTCGTGCGCGCGGTGCGCGTGGTGGCGGCCGGCGACGCCCTGCTGTCCCCCGGCGTCACCCGGCGCCTGCTCGCCCGGGTCGCCGACGCCACCCGCGACGTGCCGCCGCCGCCCGGCCTCGACGACCTCACCGCCCGCGAGCGCGAGGTGCTCGTCGAGGTGGCCGGCGGCCTGTCCAACGACGACATCGCGCGCGCCCTCTACCTGTCGGAGTCGACCGTCAAGACGCACGTCTCCCGGGTGATGGCGAAGCTGGGTGCCCGCGACCGCGCGCAGCTCGTCGTCGCGGCGTACGAGGGCGGCGTCGTGCGCCCCGGCTGGACCGGCTGACCCGCGCTCCGCACGGGAACGCGCGAGCGGCACGACGGGACGACGCAGGTCGGTACGAGGGGGTGACGACGGGGCCCACCCCACCGGGCGACGGTGGAGGCGAAGGGTTCGCACCGGGCGGGCCCACCGTCACGAGGAGTCCCCGATGCTCACCACCGTCACCGCGACCGCCGTCCCCGCGGCGCTCGCCGCGCACCCGTACGCCGCCGGCGGCGGGCCGGGCTGGTGGATCGTCTTCCCGATCCTGTGGTTCCTGCTCTTCGCCACCGTCGTCTTCCTCGTCGCCCGCCGCGCGCGGCGGTACGGTCCGCCGTGGGCCCGTGGCGGTGCGGGCGGCGTCGACGTCCTCGGCGAGCGCTACGCCCGCGGCGAGATCGACGAGGCCGAGTACCGGCAGCGGCTCGCCGTCCTCAAGGAGGACCGCCGCTGACCGCGCCTGCCGGCCAGCACGCGATCTCTCGCGTCGTCGGGTCCGACGGCGCGAGAG